>UQRY01000047.1 GCA_900543675.1 uncultured Mycoplasmatota bacterium | reverse complement strand
TACTCGTAATATAATTCGTTCGATAACTTCTTTTTGAACTATACTTTCCTTTAAATTTCGGATAATTGTTTTGATGTTTGATAAATCGTTTAAAGCCATCTTCTAAATCAAATAAACTACATCTTAAACCACAAGAATCTACCTCTTTTAAGAATGGATATTCTAAATATAAATTAGGCAAATCTTTAACCGTATCAAAACAAGTTAAATGTTCTTTTCTTCTTTTTTCAAGATAATGATTATAAACAAGTCTTGTACAACCAAACGTCTTTTGAAGTTGAATGATTTGACTATCATTTGGATAAAGACGAAACCGATAACTTTTATACATATTCATTATGTCATTCCCCCTTTGGTGTTAATAGTTAACAAGACTATACCAAACAAATGTACACAAATCAAGTAAATTACAAAATTTTCTATTTTCTATTTTTTATTTTATTCTTCTATACAAAGCAAATTCCTAGTATATGAAAAAAATAACTTTTGTCTATTTTGAAATTGAATATTCAAAGAAAGATACAGAAGAGATACAATTAATCGCAAATAAACTAAAAGATAAATACTTAGATATTATGCATTTCTTTAATCTTGAAAGACTTGAGAGGAAAGTTTTCATTAAACTCTGGGATAACTTGAATGAATACAGAAACTTCTTTAATGAGCGAATGAAAGAATACAACAAAAAGGTACCAGAATGGGAAGTTGGTAGATCAATAAGTAATTTCGAAGAATGTAGAATTGATTTGTTAAACTTAGAGGAAACAAAAAAATGTCGTGGTCACCAAAATGATACGATAGACTCTTTAATAAAAGTATGCATTCATGAATTTGTCCATACTTGTCACTATACTTATAATGGTAATAAAGATTCAATGACATGGTTCTCTGAAGCATTAGCGACTAATTTATCTAATCAATATGAAAATTTATATTTTAATTGTTCTTTAAACGACATTTTAGATGGGAAAGCAAACTATATAAATTATTACTCTATGGGTAAATACTTAATCGATAATTGTGATAAAAACTATATACTTGAACTAGCAAAAAATAAAGAATTATTGGAAAAAGATACTGCAGACATATATGATCAAGTATCAAACTATGCTTCTAAGAAAGATAATAGCTAACTCAATTACTACAAGAAATTAGTAAATAATCAGCTTACTTCCTACATAAACAATAGAACAAAATGAGAAAAGTAGCGATAATTTTTCGCTACTTTTGTGTACTACTTATTTTTTTCTTAATACTAATGAAGGTCCCTTTTCTTCTATTTGAGGTTCTGCCTCCATCCCTACTAATGCCTCTTCTGTCATAAATGGCATCAACTCTTCTTGCCCATATCCAAAAATAGTATCTTTTTTCGTTTCCACAACCGTATGTTTTTTTGATACTACTGATTCCATTGTTTGTTCTTTTTTACTACTATCCGAAAAGGATTCATTAATTCTTTTTTGTTCTTGTAGTTGAATTTCTACCATACTAATCTCTCTAATTTTATTCTCAATTTTAGCATCGATATCTTGTTGTTCTTCATATGCATTTTTTATTTTATCTGGTAATGCATTTTCGCCCAATTCATTATTCAAATGGTTAAAGGCATTTATATAATCTTTGTTTCTTTTTAACATATACCCACTAAAACCAACAATTCCACCAACAAATGGTACAAATATAGATATCAAACTTGAAGGCGCTAGATAATCGCTTACTATTAGAAGTGGCATTTGTCCATACGTCATAGCAAAAAGTCCACCCATCATTCCCATCAGAGAAATTTCCATTACCTTTTGACCCTTTGTTCTTACTCGCCAAAACTTTTCATGTAAAACTTTTTGAGTAGTTAATATGTCCAATTCAGTATGCTTATCTTTTAAAAGTTCAGAAAGATCTTCTGTTCTTTTTTTAGCATCTTCTTCTGTTTGTGGTATAGTTCTATCCTTAATATCATATCTACTAGATAAAGATTCTAAAATGGATTGATTTGAGCTTAGCGAATCTATTGTTTGTTGAATAGCTTTATTTCTATTTCTAGCTTTTTCTAAATCTACTGTATATTTCACTTCTTCTTGAAGTTTTTCTGATTGAGTATTAGCCGTTGTAAAAGCTTTTAATCTTTCTTTTGTTTTAAATCTCCATTCTAATGTTTTTCTACCAATAGTTCCTACACATAAAGAACCTCCTGCAATAATTAAAGGAAAAACTTCTACAGGAATAGTCCCTATTAAAGAGGAAATAACTCCATTTTTTGTTAATCCCCCAAATAGAATTACCAACCCTAAATAGGGAAGCAAAGAGAACCCTATTGTTGTCAATGCTTTATACTCAAATTGATTAGCACTAGAAATTCTTTTCCTTTCATCGCTTATATTAATCTGCTCATCATTCTTTTGATATTCCCTTTTTAATTCTTCTGTTGTTTTGTTAAAATCTTCTACTTTCATAAATTTCTTCTCCTAATTACTTATTAGTTTAACATATATATCTTTCAAAATCATCACTTATATCTTTGTTTTCCTTCTTTTTAATTTGGCATACTTTCCATGATTTTTTTTGACGCAGTTATTTATTATAATAAATTTTGTA
>UQRY01000046.1 GCA_900543675.1 uncultured Mycoplasmatota bacterium | reverse complement strand
AAATTTCTCTCTCATAAGCACACCTCCACTTCTTTAGCTTCATTATATTGGAAAGCATGAGAAAGGACAAATCTGCAAAAAGGGGCAAAAAATAAGCGTACCATTATTTCTAACGATACGCTTTTTAGATTTATCTATTGCTTTTCCAATTTTTGATAAAGAGTAATTTGTCTTTCGAAAGTTGTAATACTTTATGTTTATTTATAATTTGTGCCGCTTTCTCATCATAAGAACTCAATTTATCAATAGCAACAAATATTTGCTTTTCACTTCTACTATATATTGAAATAATGTTTTCCATTGCAACATTTTCAATGTTTTTTAACAATGGCAAATCATGAGCTATAGCCGGCAAACGGGTTAATTCCAGCAATGAAAGATCAAATGATATCAAGTTAGCAAAAGCTGTACCTGTTCCAGTATCCCCCGCAGTATTAAACGAATATTTACTTCCGTGAATATTCAGTGTCGGTGCTCGCCTTCCATCAACATATATTTCTTTATTTAGCTCGTACATTTTGACATTTATTTCATTACATATTTCATCTAATGCCTTTTCTTTTAATTCACTTAAATCATCATTAGCCTGTGATATAGTCCCCTCCAATTGTTTCTTCTTGGTATAGTATCCATTTTCATCATTAAGCTGTTTTATTTGTGCCACCAAATCAACCACTTCATCTACTGCTAATTTAGGTGCATCTTTTATGGACAATTTCTGTTCAATTTCCTTATCTATTTCTATTATCTGATTATTAATTTCCTCGATTTTAGCTTTTAATTCCTTCTCTACTGCTACAAGTTCACTCTTTAATATTTTATTTATATTTTTATGGAAATCCTCCACCTTATTAACCTGTTCTACATTAAAATCTGGAAAATAATACACAAATTGTTCTAACTCAGCACTAATTTTCACAGGTTTATTCTTTATATTATTTTGTGTTCTTAGCAATCTACTTTGATATGAGTTTAATTTAATAGTAAGTTGGCTTTTCTCCCTCTTAAGTTTTAATATTTCTTGAGAAACCATTGATTCTAAATCAAGCGATGTTGTTACAATTTCCTTCTTTATTTTTTCTAATCGTACGCTTAATTCTTCAATCTTTTTTTCATTTTTATTAAATAAACTTTTTGTGTTGACATTCGGCAAAAAATTCTTTTTTGCTGCATCAACCAATGTAGTTTTGTCACTTTTTAATTTTTCTATTTGCTCCTCATATGCTTTTAATGATTTATATTTATCAAACAATTTTAAAAGAGCTAATATAGATTTAGGTGCTGTTTCTTTTTCAAAATACTGGATAGGTTTTCTTTCATTTAAATTTTCCTTCCCATAAATTCTGAAATATCTACCAACAATATTTCTAAATGTTAACGATTCTAATTGACAATCATACTTTTCTTGCAACCATGCGGTAAATTCTTCCGTTGTTACACTTTGTAAAATTTCAAATTTCTCATTACAAATAGATACAAATTTGTATTCATTTGTACTTCTAATAAAATAGTAATCCTTATTATCAAAATTAAAAATAAATCTGAAATCATGATGACCCAAATTATCTACTACATCATGATTTTTACTTATATAATCATCGCCTCCAAAAACAAAGTCAATAATCATAAGCATAGTTGATTTTCCTATCGAATTAGAAGCAATATCATCTCCTACAATGGCATTTAAACCCTCATGAAATACAATTTCTTTCTGCAAAAATATATTACAACTAATTTTTTTCAACATACTGTATCACCTGCAACCCCTCATTATATTTTATTTTGCCAAGAACATATAGAACGTCCAGAGCCAACATATATTCATTTAAATCTTCAAAATGAGTTTCCACTTGTTCGTATAACCCAATTACTGAAAAATCTGAATCACTAATCTTTTCTAAAATATAAACCGTTTTTGCCAGAATACAATCTTGAAAGCTTATTAGCTTATTCGGCAATATCATGAAAACACCTCACAATCTTGTATAAAATATGCAATCACAATTTCACAAGCCCTTCTTGAATATGACCCTGTCTTTTCATTAAGCCAATCCACTAAAGAAGCATATACGAATTCTTGGTTAGGATTAATTTGCATAGTTTTGCAATAGAATCCCTTTATTTGAGCCGCTAGGGTATCAAATTTATATGGTGTTACTTTGTCCATTTCAATAAATATCTTATGAATATAGTCAAAATAATCTACCACATCGTTTTTAATGGTACGTTTTATTGCAAAAGGTAAGGTGTCGTTGGCTTTTTGCTCTATCTTCAAAGATTCATAACTTAACCGTACCAAGTCTTCCTCTAAAGATTCATCATTTAAATTCTTTAATATTTCCTTTATTTCTTCCTCTATATTAAAAAGTGCATATGTATTTTTTAGCTGTGCATCTTGCAACAATTTCTTTTTAAGTCTTACCCATGAGCGATATTCTTCTATAGTTCGTGGTGTATCAAATTTTTTATGACATATTCTACAGACCGCTATGACATTAGCCAGACTATTAACGTCTTTACTCAAACGTTCCTCGTCTTTTAACAATTCGACTTCCTCTGGACGAGGATTCGCAGGATATATATGTGCCACTTCAAACATTTTAATAATTTGTCCATTCTTGGTATTAGTTAATGGCTTTCCACAAATTGGACATCGCCCATCGACCTCATTAAATAATACCATTTTTTCATTATCACTAAAAATCCTTCGATTATCTCCCATGTTTACCACCTACATTTATAAAATCGTTACTATATTTAATCTTACCATATAGAACGGTAAATGTCGTTTTATAAATTTATAACTATGCACTAAAAATTAGCTACATACGCCAAAATATTTCAATGCATCCTTTATCGCTTCCACTTTCTCCGCTGTCGGATGCTTCCTCGGCT
>UQRY01000045.1 GCA_900543675.1 uncultured Mycoplasmatota bacterium | reverse complement strand
TCTTCCGATCTTTACGAAAAATTTCACAAAAAAATCACTTGCTTTCCTTAGTGATTTTTTTATTTATATATAATAGTATTCTTATCATTTAAGTGGTAAAATGATCGTAACCAATGTACCTTTCTTCCCGCTCGATTGATAGCGAATATCTCCCTTATGTAAACCGATAATCTCTTTAGAAAGATTAACCCCAATCCCTGTTCCTTTAGGTTTGGTAGAATAAAATATCTCTCCTACTCTTTTTAAATTTTCTTTGGAAATACCAACACCATTATCAACAACCTCAATTTTTACTCGCTTAGAAAAACAATGGGTACGAATTTCAATTTTAGTGGCCTTCGCTTCATAAGCATTTTTAATTAAATTGATCAATACTTGTTTTAGCCTGTCATAATCTCCCATCATATATAACTCATCTTGATAATTAGGAATAATCAACTTCACCTTATGTTGTTTCAAAACAGGTAACATGACATCATAAACATCTTCAATTAATAAATATAAATCCAAAATATCTTTTCGAATATGAATATTCTTCATACTCATAAAATCATCCATCAACGTTAAAGTACGATCAATTTCACTACGAATAATTGGAATATAACGAGAAACTTTATCCTCATCATGAACATCTAACATATCTAAATACCCTTTGCACACCGCAATAGGGTTCTTTATTTCATGAGTAATTTTAAAAATACTCTTCTCTGTTTCCATATAATCTAATGATAGATCAATATTTTCCAATTTCAACAATTGAAACATCGCAATAAGTAAAAGGCGAAAAAACAAAATACAAGCCAGTAAAATGAGAAAAGAATAAGCTAAATTTTCAAAATAATCTAAATAGAAAAAATAGAAAAGAGAAGTAAAAAAGGCTTTTTCAATAATAAAGAACGAAAGCATCTTCGTCTTTTTCTGATAAAAAATAAGATAAGTAAAGAAATAACACCCATACTGAACAATCAACCACAATAAGGGAAAATCCACAAGAGTCAATAAAAGACAGGAAAAAAGTACCGATAAAATAAACGCATCGTTTTCATGATAACGTAAGTAACCAATAAAAATAGCGATATCCCAAAAGAGAAACATTAAGAAACTTCTACTATAAACAAGTAAAATTGTAGAAAGGAAAAACAAAAACACAGTAAACAACAAATCTTTATATTTTTTATTCTTTAAGTAAAAATTTACAAAATTAAAAGTAAAAACACTAAATAAACAAAGTATCCCAACTAATAGAATATCATAGAAAAACACATATAATACCTTCTTTCAAGATAATTATATGTGTCTTAAACGTCGAATATTGTCGAAAATAGAAAAAATAACCAGAAATTTGTTATTTTAAATCGTCAATATACTTTTTTAATTGCTTACTTTCAGATCCTAAAATAATTTTTAACTGATTATCGATTTCAACAATCCCTTTAGCACCTAATTTCTGAATACCTTCTTTATTTACAATATCCACATTATGTAAAGTCACTTTAAACCGAGAAAGATTAGTCTCAGTGGAGATAATATTATCCTTACCACCTAAATATTCAACTAATTTATTTAACTCTAAATGAGCATCTTTCTTTGTTGACTTTAAAATTGCTAAAGCAATGATTATTAAAACCACCGCAATTATTATATATTGTATATAATCCATCTATATCACCACACTCATTATACTATAAAGATTTAGAAAAAGAAAGATGATAATTTTGGGCTATTCGTAATACACAAATTATCCCTTGATTGAATATCTTATATTAGATATGGAGACTGGAAGATAAAAAAGATCTAAAAAGTTAGGAACAAGTCTGCCAGATAAACAATATCGATTGTATTTAGAAGGGAGGGAAAAACATGTGTCCAGAAGAAAACAACAAAACTAATGATCAATGTTGTCTAGCTACAATATTAAATGTCATCGTAACCTTACAAAATAGGAGTGATAAATTCGATTGTTTAGCCGAAGGCTGTGACAGACCATTCTTAGGCCCTATACCAACTACAATATGTTTCAATACTAGACCAATCAGTTTGTACCGTTGTGCAGATGGGGAAGCTTGGTCGTTACCATACACACTTAACGGTGTTCCAGGAACTAGTACAGTATTTAGGGTAGAAAATGTCGAAGGATGTTGTGCAACTTGCCGAGTACTAGCACAAAACCCAGACACAGCGGCAATAGATAGTGCACCATACGTTGGCACAGATTCATTCTTTACAATCAATCTAAATTGCGTAGGCGCTCTAAGATGTCTACCAGATACGTTCATCAATTGCGTTTAACAAAACAAAGACCGTTTTACAAGCGGTCTTTTATAATGATATCTTTTATTTCAATAATCGGTATCGTCACACCATCTATTGTTACAATACTATTTTTTATTTTACCAGCTATTTTAGTATCATAATCCCCATGATTAGTCTTAATAATTACACCAATATTAAAAACATAACGACTACTTTTAAATAATTTACGAAGTTTCTCTTGTACATCAATTTCTTCTAATACCTCTACTTGCCTATTATTCTCATCATCATTCTTTACATAAAAAACATTTTTATTATGCGTATTCTTCTTAGTAACATTATTTTTATAGATACTAGGTAAGTCTTTTTTCATACCTTGAATCCTCCTCAAAATATCTTATGCGATTACGTAATATTTTTAAACTATTTTTTACATAATAAAAAAGAGGGATTATGATGAAATTAAAAAAATTCAAATGGTATAAAAATTTACTTATATGTCTACTTTTCCTAATGATAATCAGTATCATTACCATTCATAGTGCCCAAACCTATCTATCAGCAAATCTTGGTAATCTTGCCCTCAAACAGTTTTTTTGGTATGGAATAGGATTAATGATTATCTTGATCATCATCAAAATTGGAAATGAAAAGATTTATCAATCAGCTTGGATTCTTTATTTCATAGGTAATTTTTTACTACTATTATTATTATTCATCGCACCACCAATAAATAATAGTAAATGTTGGTTCATTATCCCAGGAATTGGTTCATTTCAACCAAGTGAATTTATGAAAATATTTCTAATGATTATTGTCAGTGTTATTGTATCTAAAGAAAGCAATAAGAAAAAAACAATTCGAGAAGAATTCTTCTTAATCGGTAAAGTCTTCCTTTTATTTCTGCTACCCAGTATGTTGACTTTTCTAGAACCAGATACAGGAGTCGTTATTATCTATTTCATCATCTGCCTAGCGATTCTTTTTGTATCAGGAATCAGAAAAGGTTGGTTTATCTTAGCCTTTGGCATTCTTGGTATTAGTATTGGTGCATTACTATATCTTTATTTTTGTCAGCAAAAACTTTTTGTTGACCTATTAGGTACTGATTTATTCTATCGTATTGACCGATTATTAGATTGGAAAAATGGAACAGGAATGCAATTAGAAAACTCACTAACCGCTATTGGTTCAGCTGGACTATGGGGACACGGTTATAATCATACTCCTATTTATTTTCCCGAATCAGGTACAGATTTTATCTTTGCAGTTTATGCTTCTAACTTCGGCTTAATTGGCTCTTTAGTATTGATTGGTCTACTACTCTATTTCGATTATTGTCTATTAAAACTAGCTAGAAACATTAAAAATAATACCGATAAATTTATGCTAATTGGAATCAGTAGCATGCTAATTTTCCAACAATTTCAAAATATTGCCATGACATTAGGACTAGTTCCAATTACAGGAATTACTTTGCCGTTTATCAGTTATGGGGGATCATCTCTTCTATCCTATATGATTTTATTAGGCATTG
The DNA here is from genome assembly GCA_900543675.1 of uncultured Mycoplasmatota bacterium. GTDB lineage: Bacteria > Bacillota_I > Bacilli_A > RF39 > UBA660 > Alloscybalousia. The sequence goes on along the minus strand of UQRY01000045.1, from coordinate 380 downwards.
TCTTTAATATTTATAATGATAACAAGAAAAGTGTTAACTTCTAACAATTTGAATCTATCTTTACAGATAGGAAAATTACTAATTCTTTTAAAAACCAAGTTACTTTTTCATAACGAACGCTAGAAAAATTTTACTAAAGAGATAAGTCAACAAACTCCATCACCAATCGACAAAAATCGTGAATTTTTAGACTAAATGCAGGTTTATGAAGTAACATTTAATTTACAAGACTTATTGCTGCTTTGGAATATAAAAGCGGAAATAAGTCTTGTAATTTTGCCTAATATTAACTAGTATTACTTAAATTTTTGCATGACAAAGTTACGGAGGTTATTTCCGTTTTTCATACTAATTTCTGTTTTTTTAATATTATTAAAGCA
>UQRY01000044.1 GCA_900543675.1 uncultured Mycoplasmatota bacterium | reverse complement strand
TTAGTTGTAATCCAGCTAATAGTAGAAAAACAGGTACATATACAGTTACTTGTACCGCAACATCAGGTAGTGGTTTAAAAAGCTCTGTTAGTTTCTCGGTTCGACATAGCTATGCAGCAAGATATGTACCAAAAACTTGTACTACACAACAAAACTGTAATTGTCGTCAGGAAGAATATTGTGTTAGGCATGAGAGTTGTAATCCTTGGTGGTGTCCAGATTGGTCTCAAGGATGTTGTGACGGATGTCATCAGACAGGTCAAACTGTTTGTTGTAAGGAATACGCAACTGGTACTAAATGTGATACTTGTACAGTAAATTATGATTGTTCTTATTATGATTGTCCAAATGGTGGAACACTAAATGGAACTACTTGTTATTATTAGGAGGATTAAGTATGCAGAAAAAAAAGAAATTAGTGATAGGTTTAATCGTACTTAGTATTGTTGTAATCATCATTGGCTTAATCCTTTTCCTTTTTCCTAATAAACTAGAAGAGGATTTAGATAAACAAAATTCAGATTCTGATGAAATCATTAATCTTAGCTGTTATCGTTGTTCAAGAGAACAGTTAGCTAAAGATACATATACAATCGATTATATTTATGAATTTTGTTATAAAGATAATGAACTAAATTATGGAAATTATCTTTATGTATATACTTTTAATAATCTAGATAGTTATCAAGCTTTTGAAATCAAAGAAAGTGAACAGTTTAATCCTATTGATATTAAAGAAGATGAGAATAGTTTAACTAGAACTTATACTTTTGAGCTTAGTTATCCAACTGAAGGGAAAACGATAGAGAGTTATCTAGAAACTTTACAAGGTTGGGGTTACACTTGTGATGAACAATAAGTAAGTGTTTATATTGCTCTTGAACTTTTCTAAAGTGCTTGCACATTCTTTTTAACTGTGTTATATTAGTACATATTGAAAACAAGTGCGAAAGACGGAATAAACATCGATTTCTTAACAGAGAGTCCTATTAGGTGAGAGAGGATAAGAAACGGTTTATTCAGATCACTTTCAAGTTTTGTGCTTTGTGGATAAGATAAAGCCGGAAAAGTTCCGTTATCAAGAGTAAAGTGGATAAGTTTTACTTATCAATTAAGGTGGTACCACGGGTTTCTTCGTCCTTATGATGGAGAGCCCTTTTTTTATTGATCGGGGTGATGAAATGAAAGCAGAAAATGAAGTTAGGGTGTTAGATGTTGATGTTGATTCGTTTCTTTCTTTATTAAAAGAAAATGGGGCAACTTATGTCGATACTTATTTTCAACGAAGGTATGTCTATGATTTAAAACCGAAACAAGTAGGTAAATGGCTTCGTCTTCGTACAAACGGGAAAGAAACAACACTTACCATTAAGCATATTGAATCTGATAAAATTGATGGGACTAAAGAGCTAGAAATCGTAGTTTCTGATTTTGATACCACGTATTCTATATTAAAAGAGTTGGGATATCAAGAAAAAGGTTATCAAGAAAATAAACGAATACATTATTTATTGGATGGAGTAGAGATCGCTATTGATTCTTGGCCACATATTCCCACTTTTGTAGAATTTGAGGGGAACAGTCCATCTACTGTTATGGATATAGTGAGAAAATTGGGTTTTGATGAAAACCAGATAACCACTTTAGATGTCGATAGTATTTATCGCTATTATCATTATGATTTAGATAGTATTTATGATTTGCGTTTTGAGGAGGAATAATTATGTTTAAAGAGTTATCAAAAGAAAAAATTCATGTTGCGGAAGAAGAAAGAATGCAGCACTTTTTAGATGATCATATCTTACAGAAATCTATTGATAACCGTGACAAGTATTTTGTATTCTATGATGGTCCAGCTACTGCTAATGGAATGCCAGGTATTCATCATATGTTAGCGAAGTTATTAAAAGATTCAGTTTGTAAATATAAAACTATGCAGGGATATAAGGTAATTCGTAAAGTAGGTTGGGATACTCATGGATTACCGGTTGAAGTTCAAGTAGAAAAGGAACTTGGTTTTTCAGGAAAGAATGATATTGAGAAGTATGGTATCAAAGAATTTAATGAAAAATGTCGTGAGTCGGTTTGGAAAAATGAAAAGGCTTTCCGTGATTTTACCAACAAAATGGGCCAGTTTATCGATTTAGAGGATCCATATATTACCTATCAGAATGATTATATTGAGACGGAATGGTGGATTTTAAAGAAGTTCTTTGATGAGGGATATATTTATGATGGATTAAAGATATTACCTTATTGTCCTCGTTGTGGTACAGGACTTGCTTCTCATGAAGTAGCGCAAGGATATAAAGAGATCAGTGTTAATACCGTTACTGTACCTTTTAAGTTAAAGGATGAAGATAATACTTATTTATTAATTTGGACAACGACTCCTTGGACGTTAATTAGTAATGTCGCAGCTTGTGTTAATCCTCAGGAAAAATATGTCAAATGTTTATCACGTGGACACTATTTTATCGTAGCTGAAAAATTAGCTCATCAAGTATTAGGCGATGATTTTGAAATAGTTGATGAGTATCTTGGTAAAGATTTAGAGTATCGTGAATATGAACAGTTTTTACCATTCTTGAAAGTAAATAAGAAGGCTTTTTATATTACTTGTGCGGATTATGTTACTATGGAAGATGGAACAGGTATCGTTCATATTGCTCCTGCTTTTGGTCAAGATGACTATGAGGTTGGATTAAAGTATGATTTACCGGTTTTAAATCCTGTTGATGAGAATGGTTGTTATACGGATGGGCCTTGGAAAGGTAGACTTGTTGTTGATTCTAACTTGGAATTAGAAATCATTAAGTATTTAGCGAGTGAAGATAAGTTATTTAAGAAACAGAAAATGGAACATAATTATCCACATTGTTGGCGTTGTAAAACTCCACTTGTCTATTATTCAAAACCTAGTCTTTATATTAAAACAACAGCTTTAAAGGATAAGATTATCGCTGCCAATAAAATTGTACATTGGTTTCCAGAATATGTTGGTGAAAAGCGCTTCGGCAATTGGTTAGATACGATGAATGATTGGGCAATTTCTAGAAATCGTTATTGGGGTACCCCAATTCCATTATGGCGTTGTAGCTGTGGACACGATGAGATGATTGGCTCAAGAAGTGAATTAGTAGAAAAAGCAATTGAAAAAATTGATGAATCTATCGAACTACATCGCCCTTATGTTGATGATATTCATATTAAGTGCCCTGTTTGTGGTAAAAAAATGAGTCGAGTTAAGGATGTAATTGACTGTTGGTTCGATAGCGGGTCAATGCCTTTTGCGCAATATCATTATCCTTTTGAGAATAAGGAATTGTTTAATACTCAATTTCCAGCTGATTTTATCAGTGAAGGAATTGATCAAACAAGAGGATGGTTCTACTCCTTAATTGTTATTTCTACTTTTGTGATGGGATGTAGTCCTTATAAGAATGTACTTGTCAATGATTTACTTTTGGATAAGTATGGACAAAAGATGCATAAATCTAAAGGTAATGCGGTTGAGCCGTTCTCGATTTTAGAAAAGTATGGAGCTGATGCAACTAGATGGTATATGTTATATGCATCTCCAGTTTGGACGCCTTTAAAGTTTGATGAAGATGGTATCAAAGAAGTACAATCAAAATTCTTTAATACGTTGAAAAATACTTATACTTTCTTCCAATTATATGCAAATACTGATCATATCGATCCTAGAGAATTTAAAGTAAAATATAAAGATTTAGATGAGATTGATAAATGGTTATTATCTAAATATCATAAACTTGTTCATTATGTAACGAATGCGATGGATGAATATGATTTAAATAAAGCAGTGAAGTTGATTAATTATTTTGTTAATGAAGATTTATCGAATTGGTATATTAGAAGAAATAGAAGAAGATTCTGGGAAAGTGAAATGACAACAAGTAAAAAAGCAGTTTATCAGACGACTTACGAGGTATTAGTAGGTATTTGCTTATTAATCGCTCCAATTGTTCCTTTTGTAGCTGATGAAATTTATGTTAACTTGACTGGTGAAGAATCTGTTCATTTAGCGGATTATCCACAGTATGATAAAAAGATGGTTCAAGAGACGATTGAAAAGAAAATGGATTTGGTTAGAGAATTGATTTCACTTGGTCGTAATGCTCGTGAAGAGGTTAAGATAAAAGTACGTCAACCACTTAGTGAAGTGATCTTGGATGGAAAAAATGAAGATTTAATTGGTGACTTGGTTCAATTGATTAAAGAAGAGTTAAATGTAAAAACAGTTACTTTTGCTTCTGATTTATCGGTTTATATGAACTTTGAAGTAAAACCAAACTTTAAGATTTGTGGAAAAATGTTTGGCCCTCATATTAAAGAGTTCCAACAGAAGTTAACGACTTTATCAGATGAAGATATTGCGACATTAAATGATAATGGTTCTATTAAAATGGAAATTGATCATGAAGAAGTGGAAGTTGTTCCAGAAATGGTAGAGATTCGTATTTCTTCTAAGGAAGGATTCAATGCTTCTCATGAAGGAAATCAATTTATTGTTTTAAATACTACGTTAACAGAAGAGTTACTTCATGAGGGTGTCGTTCGTGAACTGATTAGTAAGGTTCAAAATTTGCGTAAGGCAAAGGATTTTGATATTTCTGATCGGATTCATCTTTACTATCACGCAAATAGTGATTTTGAAGAAGCTATTCGTGATTTTAAAGAGTTAATTCAAGATGAAACGTTAGCTATTTCTATGGAAAGTAAAGAAAATTCTGGTGAAGTTTACTCATTAAATGGCATTGATGTTCAGTTTGATATTGAAAAAGTTTCTAAGTAATTAGCTACCCTATAATGGGGTAGTTTTTTTTGCATCGAAAGATTAAAAATCCATAAAATGTTAATGGGAATAAATTGAAAATATTTCATCATAATGATATACTAGTAAACGTAAGAGGGAGTGGCCAATGAGTAAAAAGAAATGTTTTTATTGTGGTTTCTTGAATCACGATAATTCTTTATTTTGCGAAGAGTGTGGAAAAAAGTTAGAATATACTTGTCCAAACTGTGGATATATTAATCGTAACGCAACAAAGTTTTGTGTGAATTGTGGAAAGAAATTTGATGTTTTTAAACATTCTATTGATGAAGTTGATGTAGCTAATTCTTTAGAAAATGAAGATGTTTCTCATAAGGATGATCAAGAAGGCATTATCTGTTCTTCGTGTGGAACTAAGAATGAGTTGGGTTCTTTGTTTTGTGAAGGTTGTGGAGAGAGATTAGTTCAAGACTCGAAAG
>UQRY01000043.1 GCA_900543675.1 uncultured Mycoplasmatota bacterium | reverse complement strand
TTACTGACTTATATTTATATAAATTTTTATCAGTCATTTCGTTTAACACAACCTTTCACAAAAAAAGAATGAGTTTTTAGGAGACTGCTGAAAAAGTATACAAAGATTACTGTAAACTATATCAGTAGTCTTTTTATTTTGGTATACTCTATATAAGAAATATGGTGATGTATGATGATAAAACAAAAAAAACAATTAGAATTAAATTTTAGTAAATATTCGGAATTATACGATATTTTAATTGAACCTGATAATTTTTGGAGACAATTAAATGATATGGTCGATTTTTCATTTGTATATGAAGAATTAAAAGATAAATATTCATCTACGATAGGAAGAACCTGTGAAGATGTAGTAAGAATGTTTAAATATTTATTATTAAAAAGTTATTTCAAGTTATCAGACAGAGGGTTGGTTGAAAGAACTCAAACAGACTTATTATTTAAATATTTTTTAGGATATGATCCAGAAGATACAAAGTTAATTAACTCAAGTTTATTAACTGTTTTTCGTCGTGAAAGATTAAAAGATGAAGAAGAAAATTTAATGGATAAATTAATAAATAAAACCGTAGAACTTGCTTTGGAAAAAGGCCTTATAGAAGTTAAAAATAAAATCATAGTTGATTCAACACATACAAATGCAATGTTTCATCATATTTCACCAAGAGAAGAGTTGATAAAACAAGCAAAAGAATTAAGAAAATCAATTTATAAAATTGATGAATCTATGCATGATAAAATGCCAAAAAAGCGTGAAGCATCAGGACTATTAGAAGATCAAATTGAATATACAAAACAGTTATTAAAGATAGTAAAAGATGATGGTAGATTTACTGCTTTACCAGGGATAAAAGAACAAGTAGATTATTTAGAAGAAACCATGAATGATACAGAGATAGAATTAGAATACTCAAAAGATCAAGATGCTAAAGTAGGACATAACACTGCCGATACCTCTTTTTTTGGATACAAAACGCATATAGCCATGACACCGGAAAGAATAATAACTGCAGCAACTATTACTAGTGGTGAAAAACATGATGGTAAAGAACTTATTAATTTAATAGAAAAGAGTAAGAAGAATGGAATTGAAGTTGAAGCAATTATTGGTGATGGTGCATATTCTGAAAAAGACAATTTAGAATATTGTGAAGAAAATAATATTAAAAATGTTAGTAAATTAAGTAAATTTGTCACTCATGGAAACAGTAAAAGAAATGATTCTTTTGAATATAATAAAGATGCTGGAATGTATGTTTGTAAGGCGGGACATATGGCATTCACAAAAAGAAAAACTGGTAGTAAAAAGAAAAATGAACAAGTAGAGTCATATTTCTTTGACGTGGAAAAATGCAAACATTGCCCATTTAAAGATGGATGTTATAAAGAAGACGCAAAAACCAAAACATTTAATGTAAAAATAAAGGATGAGACGCACATTGAACATATGGATTATATGAATACAGAGGAATTCAAACAGTTATATTCTGAAAGATATAAAATAGAAGCCAAAAATGCAGAATTAAAAAACAGTTATGGATATGATAAAGCTAATGCCTGTGGAAAACTAGGCATTACAATACAAGGGGCAACTACGCTCTTTTTAGCTAATATGAAAAGAATAATTAAATTAGATGAAGAAAAAAAGAAAAATATAGATGGATAATGCCAACTCCAACTATATTTCATAATTTTTATTTAAAATATAAAAAATCAATAAAATAGACTCATAATCTAAATTATTGATTTTATTTTTACTACTTTTTCAGCAATCTCGTTTTTACTTCTCATTCTTTATTTTTTCCATAAGCGAATTAATCTTTTTCCTTGTTCTAAATTTTCTAACCGATGAATAGTTTTCTTGGTTTTTTTCTTTACCCAATCTCTTGTTTCATCGTGGCGTGCTAACAATTCTTTTGTACTTTCTATTAGAAAATCACAATACTCTGCTTGTTCTTTTAATATATCTGGATATTCATTTAGTAATAAATTTACGGTGGCGAGAAAATAAGTTGTGTTGGTGATGGCTAATCCTCTATTTTTTTCAAAAATTATCTTTAAATAATAAGGATCCCATTCAACCGCAGTAAATACTTCTTCGACGGTATTACCAAAAGTCTTCGAAAATAACAAATCATGTTTTCTTCCTTCTTCTCGTAGCCAGATACTTCTTCTTTTAAATAGTTCGAACTCTTCTAAGGTTTGATAAGTATTGGCAAGATGGGTAATATGTTGTTTCATCGCAAATAATTCTTTATTTTCATAGTAACGAAACCTAATCGCACAGATTACTTCTAGAAGCTTTTGGCTTAATTCATCCGTCATTAAGAAGAAGTCTTCATGATCAATCACTTGACATAGTGCTTTACACATCATGATCTGTTGTTGTTCTTCTTGATTTTGTTCTAAAATTTCACTACTTGACAAACAGAGAAATTGATTTTTAATCGAGTAATAATTGAATATTTCTTGGATCGACATATTTCTTCTTCCCTCTTTTTTCTTTGAATAAGACATGTTGAATATCTAGGTAACGGTCTACTAAGATAAAATGAATGTCTGCAGTTACTTCTTTAGGAATTTCATCGAGATCTTTTTCATTCTGGCGAGGAATAAAAATCGTTCTGATTCCATTACGATGGGCACCGATTACTTTTTCCTTTAATCCCCCAATGGGTAGCACTTTACCACGTAGGGTCATCTCTCCTGTCATCGCAATATTGGTTTGAATTGGTGTGTTTGTTACTAGAGATAATAGTGTTGTAGTTAAGGTTACTCCGGCACTCGGTCCATCTTTGGGTACTGCCCCTTCAGGGACATGGATATGAATATCATTCTTTTGGAATACTTCAGGATTGATTTTAAACTTTGCACTGTTCGATTTTAAATAGTCTAAGGCTAGATGAGCGGATTCGCGCATGACATCCCCTAAACTTCCGGTTAAGATGATATCGCCTTTTCCAGGAAACATTACCGCTTCGATGGCTAAAATATCACCACCAAACGGGGTGTACGCTAATCCATTGACAATCCCTACTCGTTCCAGGATATCATTTTCGTTCCAAAAATATTTCTTTTTTCCTAAATATTTTTCGAGATTATAAATCGTAATGTCGTAGTTTTTTTCGCTGATATTCATAATTTTATCGGTTACTACTTTACGTAATATTGCCGCAATGTTTCGTTCTAAGTCTCTAACTCCAGCTTCTTTTGTATAGTTGCGAATTATCTCTAAGAAAGCTTCTCGGTCAAAATGTACAACATCTTTTTTTAAGCCATGTTCTTTTCTTTGCCTGGGTAATAGATAATTCTTCGCAATATCTAACTTTTCGTACTCGGTATAAGAAGAAAGTTCGATCATCTCAAGGCGATCTCGTAGCTCTGGTGGGATTTGTTCATAGTAATTTGCGGTCGTAATGAATATAACATTACTTAAATCATATTCTTCTTCGATATAGTGATCGACAAATGCTTTATTCTGTTCTGGATCCAATACTTCTAATAAGCTACTAGCTGGATCACCTTTAATGTCTTTGGTCATCTTATCGATTTCATCAATGATAAAGACAGGATTTTTAGTACCGGCTTTTTTCATGCCCTGTATAATTAAGCCAGGCGCAGCTCCGATATATGTTCTTCTATGACCGACGATTTCTGCTTCATCGTTGATCCCCCCAACTGAAATCTTCGTACACTTTCTGCCCAAGCTTTCGGCAATACTTTTCGCCAAAGTTGTTTTTCCTACTCCTGGTGGGCCTACTAGACAAAGAATCGGGCTTTTCAAATTATGGGTATTCTGTTTAACGGCTAAGTATTCGATAATTCTGTCTTTTACTTTATCTAATCCATAATGAGAACGATCTAATACTTTTTTTACTTTATGTAAATCTTCATTATCAACCGTTTCTTCTTTCCAAGGTAAATCTAATAACCAATCAATATAGTTACGAATGATTCCCGCATCTGGTGCGTTAGGTGCACAAGTTTCATAGCGATGAATTTCTAGTTCTAATCGTTCTTCGATTCGTTTTGGATATTTTCCAGTTTTAATTTCTTCTCTTATTTTTTCTATTTCACTATCTTTATCGCTAATATCCCCTAATTCTTCTTTGATAATTCTAATTTTTTCTCGAAGCACATATTCTTTTTGATTTTTCTCCATCTCTAGAGATAACTTTTCATCGATTTTTTTCTCAATTTCTAAAATCGCTAAATCGTTCTGGATGTCTTCCATGATCATTTCACTACGACGAATGGAATCTATCTCCCAGATATAGCTTGCTTTCCGGTTATAGTTGACTGGTAAGGTTGGTGCGATCAAGTCTGTAATTTTTTCTAAGCTATTTACACCTATTAAACTGTTAATAATATTATTACTGTAAGAATAATCATCAATATAAGTTTCTAATAAATTCATAATCTTCCTCGAGTAAGCAATTTCCTCTTTCGGATTATGATTTTCCTTGCTTATTTCTTCGATTGTTGCGCTTAAGATTTTATCTTCTTCTTCAAGTTCTAAAATCTTTACTCGTCTTAATCCATGCATCAATAGCCTAGTCTTCCCATTAGGCATATCCATTCTCATTTTAATCTGGGATACCAAACCAACTTTAGGCAATTCTTTTACGGTATATGGCTCTCTACTATCGCTACTAGGATTTAGGATTAGGATATTGCTGTCAAAACAACCTTCGGCAACAGAAACAATCTGTTTTTCTACTAAGGTATCAAATTCAAGGCGTAACTCACTACCCGGAAAAAGGACCATATCTCTCAAAATTAAAATTGGTAATTTCTCTTGATTATTTTGCATACCTAGCCAAGCCTCCTAGAAACTATGATTTTTATTATAGCATTTCACTTTAAAAAAGCAACCTATTTATACATATTTTGACATGTTCAAAGTTGGAAATATTTGGAAATAGTAGTTGCTTTTTTAAAATGAAAAAAGTTCTTTTATCAGAACCTTTTTCTATTTATTTTCTTCTTTTAACATTTCGATAGTCTTACGCATTTCAAGTTCGTACTTGATCATGGCTTTATCATGGAACATCTTGACTAATTCGTCTTTTTCCATTTGATATTTTTCAGCCATTTCATCAAGTTCTTTTTCTACTTCTTCATCAGTTACTTCGATATGTTCAAGTTTTACAATCTCTTCTAGCATCAAACGATATAAAACACGTTGATAAGCATCTTTTTCCATTTGATCACGAAGTGCTTTTTCATCAGATTGTGTAAACTTCAAGTACATATCTAAGCTGATTCCTTGCATCTCGAGTCTTTCTTTGAATTGTTCCATCATATGGTCAATTTCTTCTTCTACCATCTCTTCAGGAATATCTACTTCAACGTTCTTACCGATTTCTTCTAATAGACGATCGATATGATTATTTTCTGCTTCTACTTCTTTTTGAGCAGCGATCTTTTCTTTAATTTCTTTTTCTAATTTTTCTTTGGTATCGACACCTTCCATACCTAGATCTTCGAAAAAGTCTTTATCTAATTCACGTTTTTGTTTTTGTTTAATTTCATTTACTTTTACTTTGAATGTTACTTCTTTTCCTTTTAAGTCTTCAGCCATGTAATCTTCAGGGAAAGTTACTTGAATATCTTTTTCTTCTCCTGTTTTCATACCGACTAACTGTTCTTCAAATCCTGGAATAAAAGTACCACTACCAATTTCTAGTGAATAATTTTCTCCTTTACCACCGTCGAAAGCTACACCATCTTTGAATCCTTCGAAATCGATAACAGCGATATCACCATTTTCTACTTCGCCTTCTTCTTTGGTTACTACTTCAGTATATTTTTCTAATAAATGTCCTAATTCATGTTCAATTTCTTCAGGACTTACTTCTACTTTCTCTTTCTTTACTTTTAATCCTTTGTATTTTTTTACATTTACTTCAGGTGCGGTAATAATGGTAAATAAGAATTCTACTTTATCATCATCGATACTCTTGATATCGACTCTTGGTTGAACAACAGGAACTAAGTCTTTATGTTCATCTAATAACTTCTTGTAAGCATTTTGTAATAGGCTTTCTGCTCCATCTATGTATAAAGATTCTTTTCCAAATTTCTTTTCATAGATATCTCTTGGGCATTTTCCTTTACGGAATCCATCTACCGTTACAGTTTTTACTTTTTGTTTAAAGGCTTTATCTAAGGCATCTTGCCATTCTTTTCCTTCTATTGTGATTGTAATTTCTAATTTATTGGTCTTTTCTTTTTTTGCCATATTTTATTAACATTCCTTTCTTTATTTCTTTCCATTCCAGGAAGATACAAAAATTGATACGAAAAAGTAAATTATTTTCCACCTTTTCTCCAATACGTCTAATATTATAACCTACTTTTGTATTTTGTACAAGCGTTAACTTTCTAGAGTAAATGACGATAATTCTCTTCCATATCCGAAAGAATTTGATTCCGTGTGGTTTCGTATTCTTTAAGTAGAATCTTTTCCCAATTTTTTTCCTTATTTGATTGATTTTCTGTTTCTAGAAGTAAACTGTTTTTTCTGATATATTCTATTTCTTCTAAAATTTCATATTTATGATAAGTGGAAAATAAAGCGGGATTTATTCGAATACGATAATTCATTTCTTCTAGTATGGGGTGGTTTTCTTGTAAATAAGTCTTTCCATAGACATAATTCTTTTTTACGGTTTCTAAAAACTGAAGATGATCTTGGGCACTTAACTGTCTACTTTCGGTAAACAAAGTCATATCGACTAATAAATTTAGCCAAGCTCCACAAACCCCAATTCCACCATGATATTTAGATTGGTCAGCAAGTTCTGGTAGTTTTCTTTTTTGTTGTTGTTTCTGGGTTTGGCTAATAAGATTATCTTCTAGAAAACGTAAAAAGGAGGGCGCAAGATAAAGATGGATACTAGAAAAATGAACGCTTTCGTCTTTCTCTACGATTTCTTTGATCTGGTGAAAACTTTCTTGATGAAGAATCGTTGGCTTTCGTAAAACAAGTCCTGCTTTTTGTTTTAGTAATTGATCTAAATAAAGGCGAATTCGCTTTTTATAGAAATATTCATGGTGTCTACTAGAAAGAGAAAAATAGGTATATAAGGAAGTATCTCGACAATTAATTCTCCCACTAGGTAATTCGATCGTTAGATTATGATTACTTTTATCAGATTCTAATCGATATAAAGATACTAATTTTTTTTCATTTTGATATTTTTTTACTATGTCTTCAATCATTTTAATCCCCTGTGAACAAAAAGAAAAATAAATTTTTCATGTCCCAGTCGTTACCTCCTGGATTTTCTGCTTCATCGATAAAGTAACCTTTATTCTCCACAGACTTAACATCCGATAGTCGCTACCGTAGATTCTTATTCATTCATTTTGTATCTATTTTTTTAT
>UQRY01000042.1 GCA_900543675.1 uncultured Mycoplasmatota bacterium | reverse complement strand
TCAGACTTATTTCAGCTTTTTGCCATAAAACGGAATTTCAAATAAAAATCTACGTGAATTCTAAAATAGTAAAAAAACAATTGCATTCCTTGATAGACTATGGTATAATCTTACTCGTTAGTAATCCGATGTCTTTAAAGAATGAATAAATAATATATATTGGATATGATTACTGGAAAAAAACAAAGAAAGGAGATATCGAAATGGCAAATGTTATAGACAAGATCAATGCCAAACAGATCAACCCTAATATTCCTGAATTTAGAGTAGGAGATACAGTAAAGGTTGATGTAAAAATTATCGAAGGAAAGCGTGAAAGAATTCAATCTTTTGAAGGTGTTGTAATCGCTCGTCGTAGTGGTGGCGTATCTGAGACATTCACAGTAAGAAAAATGTCTTCAGGAATTGGCGTAGAAAGAATTTTTCCAGTTCATTCACCAAAAATTGCGAAGATTACTGTTGTCCGTAAAGGTAAAGTAAGACGTTCTAAATTAACTTTCTTACGAGGATTAGTTGGTCAATACAAAATTAAAGAAAGAAGAGATAAATAAGACGTTGTCTTATTTTTTTCTTTAGGTATAAACTATGGATGGAAAGAAATTAAAAAAAATAGTTTTAGAACTATTACCATATCTAGGAATAATTCTAGTAGTATTATTGGTAAAACAATTTTTATTCTCTACCATTTTAGTAAATGGCGCCAGCATGGAAAACACTTTACATGAAAATGATGTGATGATTTTAGATAAAATCAGTTATCGCTTTAGTGATATTAAGCGTTTTGATGTTATCGTTTTAGAGTCTGGTGGTACGAAGTTAATCAAACGAGTAATCGGACTACCAGGTGAAGATATCGAGTATAAAGATAACAAATTATATATTAATGGAAAAGAAGTAGAAGATCCTTATGGAAAGGGAACCACTTATGATTTTGATTTAGGTAATTTTAATTTAGAAAAGATTCCTGAAGATTATTATTTTATTTTAGGGGATAATCGAGAAGATTCTATTGATAGTAGAATCATCGGTGTAGTGAATAAAAAAGATATCTTAGGTCATGCTAGATTTATTATTTTCCCATTCTCTAGATTTGGCAGCGTGGATTAAGAGAAGAAATTCTCTTTTTTTCATGCACTAATTATTTACTTTCTAAGGATTATTCGGTAAACTGTTTACAGGTGGGAATATGCAGAGATACTTTGTAAAAAATATACAAGAAGATAAAGTGATACTAGGAACAGAAGATAGTTATCATATCAAAAGAGTAATGCGAATGAAAATAGGAGATAAGATAGAGATAGTCTATCAAGAAAAAGTTTATTTGGGTCAAATCGAAGCTTTAGACGATCAAGTACAAGCCAAATTAATCGAAGAATTAGCTTCTTCTAAACAACATATTCGTCCAATTACTCTTGCTCAAGCGTTAGTAAAAGAGCAAAAAATGGATTACATCTTACAAAAAGCGACCGAGTTAGGGGTAACAGAAATTATCCCTTTTTGTGCTGAACGTTCGATAGTAAAGGCAGATAAACAAGACGAAAAGAGAAAAATTAGATGGGAAAAAATAGTCAAAGAGGCATCAGAACAATCTAAACGAACTGATTTGGTTAAAATTCATTCTATACTTTCTTTAAGAGAATTATCTCAGTTAGACAACTACGATGTCAAAATCATTTGCTCCGTATCAGAAAAAGAGAAAAATCTCAAAAAACTGTTATCAAACATCCCAAATAGTGCTACAATGTTATTTGTAATAGGACCCGAGGGTGGTTTAAGTGATCAAGAAGAACAAACCTTAATGGATAGTGGGTTCCAGAGAGTATCATTAGGTGATACCGTATTAAGAACAGAAACGGCCGGACTTTTCATCATGAGTGCTGTACGTTATCAGGATATGGGGTGAAGAAGTAGTGAATATTGTCAGTATCATTGGAAATAATATCAGCAGAGAATTATTTTTAGTCTATGGGTTAATTATTGCGGTTATTCTATTAATCGCAGTTATTTTAATCGTTGATAAAGTAAAAAGTCGCAAGAAAGATAATCTTTTTGATAGTAGGAAATTATCTAAACGCTTAAATAACTTACGATTGGAAGCAGAAAGAGCAGAACAAGAAGAAAAACAAGCAGCAGCAATAAAAGAAGCAGAAAAACAAGTAAAAGTAGAAGCAGTGACTCAGTCAAATGTAGAAGAATCAATAAAGAAAACGCCAACAATAATGCCAAACCAATCAGTATCAGTTACTCCAATTGAAAGTGTAAAACCATCTACTCCAGAAAAAACGAACGTTCAAGAAACTCCGGGTTTAAATAATAGAAGAGTAGAACCAATTATCGAAAAACAAAATCATATTCACGAAGAAATCGAAATTTTAGATAGTGATGAGAAAAAACAAATTATTCAAACTAACGATATTGATCAAAGTATATGGGAAACAGATACTACGGAAGAAATATATCAGGAACCTGAATTAGAAAAAACTCAAGCACAAATTGATGTTGAAGCAATTACACGAGAATTAGAAAAAGCCGTAAATGACGAACAAGCAATCGATAAATATGCAAAATTTGAAGAAGAGCAAGAAAAAGATGCGATTATCAGCTATGTCGAACTTAAAGAAAAATTTGATAAGCTATATAACGAAAACGAGAAAACACAATATATGAACGATGACAGTTTACCAATTAATATGGAAGAGTTGTATCGGTCTCAAGTAGAAGCTCAGTCAGTTCAACCTCAACCTTCAACTGTTCAGCAAATATCTTCAGAATTACATACAACTTCAACTGTAGAAAAAGCATCAACTGTTCCGCATCAAACAACTGTTTCAGTAGCTAACCAACAACAAAATCCAGTCAACAACAATATTCCTAGAACAACAAGATTCAAAAGTAGTCCAATGATTTCTCCTGTTTATGGTATTCAACAAGAACCAGTTGTGACAAAAAATACAACGAATGTTGCTGAGATGGAAGCAGAAATACAAAGAACAAATGAATTTTTACAAAGTTTAAAAGATCTACAAAAAAATCTAGAATAAAAGGTAATACAAAAGGCAACTTTTTAAGAAGTTGCCTTTTTCATGTATCGCTGTTGAATAATTTGAATATCGTAATTGCGAAATAGTGGTAAATCCTGAATCGGAATTTCTAAACGATAATTGATTTTATCTTCGTAGTTAACCTCTAAGATAGAATACGATTTAATCAACGAAGAAAGTGCTTTATTTTCTTCATAACTGACCGCAATAGTAATCAAATAAGAGGGAACTAGTTCGATGATAGAAGCAGAATCTAATACTTGACTTGTCGCATTAGAATATGCCCGAACAAGACCACCTGCACCTAATTTAATTCCCCCAAAATAACGTACTACCACACAAAGCACATAATCTAATTTTCGTTTAATTAAAACATTTAAAATTGGGGCTCCAGCTGTTCCGTGAGGCTCATGATCATCTGAACACTTTTGCTTAGCACCGATAATATAAGCATAACAATAATGTGTCGCACCTGGATAATCGAGTTTTATTTGCTTTAAGTACTCATCAACCTCATCTTCCTCAGTAACCGGAAATAAACAGGCGATAAATTTCGATTTTTTAATTTCAAGTACG
The DNA here is from genome assembly GCA_900543675.1 of uncultured Mycoplasmatota bacterium. GTDB lineage: Bacteria > Bacillota_I > Bacilli_A > RF39 > UBA660 > Alloscybalousia. The sequence goes on along the minus strand of UQRY01000042.1, from coordinate 4,190 downwards.
GATTGACATTCTGTTACTGAATACATAGTAAACACCTCTTTTCTAAATGAACCACCGTGATATTATCAGAAATCCAGTATTCATTTTCAATAGTAGAAATGACTAAAATCAATATAATACATAATACTTTAATTGGCAAGAATAAACAGGTAAACTTTTTTGATAAATAGATTTACAGTGAAAGGACTAGTATTTAATAAATAGTATGATAAAATTAAATTACGATAGGATAGGAAAAACAATAAGTAAATAAAAATAGGATTAGAAATATTTAATTTAGAGAAATAGAGGGGTTTCTCTATTATTCATTTCTAATGCAATGATAGTAAAGAGGAGTCATAAGAAAATGAAAAGAAGTAAAAAGAAAAAGAATGGGTTTACCCTAATTGAATTACTAGCTGTAATTGTTATTTTAGCTATTCTACTAGCAGTTGCAGTACCAGCTGTCAGTAATTATATCACAAATAGTAAAAGAGAAAGTTATATTTCAGCAGTTAAACAATTTACTGACGCAGTAAGAAAAGAGATCACCTTAGAAGAATACCCAGTAACGGATGAAAACACAGTTTATTACATCAATATGAAAAACATAGATTATAGATTTGCACATTAAAGTAACCAAGTTTTATCAAATTAAAGTAACACGATTTTTAGCACAATAATTTATACAAAAGATAACGTAAATATAAAAAGAGGAACGATCCTCTTTTAATTACTCTAAATCTCTAAAATCGTATAAGTACGGAAGAGATAGAAGTTCAAACATAGCTTTCTTTGTAAAAGATACTAGAGTATTATAAGGTAAAGGTTTGTATCTATGATGTTTATTTTCATAACAATATTTTCTAATATCTAGTAAAGTATCATCATTATAGTTGTATAATAATTCATAATAATTCTAAATTATTCAATATTAACACTGATATTTCTTCAAATACCTTTTCATGAATTGTTTTCATTAACTCAAATCCATTTCTGATTTTGCCATCATTACTATTTCATTGTCTATTATAGGTTTATTTAACTGAAAACCAAAGATTAAACAATTAATGACAAGGGTATTCAAACGTCTAATAGATGATTTACTACAAGAATATAAAGAATTTAAAGCTTCAATCTCAAATATATTTTTATTGGCATTTACTATTTCTAATCTTGAATTAATATATTCTTTTACTTCGCTTCTACTTAATCCATGAAACTTATAATTAGCATTAATTCTTTGATTTAGAGATGTATGAATTGTTTTCTTTAATTCTATTTTTAATTCTTCTTGACCAACCAAAATTAAAGAAACAAAATCTTTTGAATTCATCTCAAAATCATAGAATATTTTTAAATTCAATAGTATATCTCTAGATAAAAGATGAGCATCATCTATTATCACAATAACTTCCATTTTATCTTGGTTAACCATTCTAATGATTTCATTTTGAATACTAGAAAACATTTCAGTTTTATAACAAGGGCCTGTATCTAAATCTAATTCTTTAGCTATAGCTACAAAGAAATCAAATACAGACATATTTAAAGTAGAACTTATATAGATTATTTTATATAAATCTTTATTTAAGGACTGAATAAAACTTTTAACTGCGTAAGTTTTACCTAATCCATTATCGCCATAGAAAACACCGATTCCTCTTATTTCTTTGATATAATTTAGTCTACTTAACATTTCCTTATAGTCTTCTGATTCTAAAGGATATTTAAAAGTTTCTTCTTTTATAAATGGATTAGAATTCATCCCATAAAATGAAGTATACATCAAACTTCCTACCAATCTAAAACGCTTCTTTCATCATTAACGATTTTAGAATAATCTATTGTATTTTTTCTTTTGATTTTAGAGTTAGAGACTTTATCCACCAAAGTACATTTTTCTAGCTTACAGTTATTTTCGAATACATTCATTTCATCTAAGTGGATTGGATCAAATCTTATTTCAATTGTTTTTCCAACATATTTAAAAGGAACTTCATAATAATTATTTTCTATTTTCACAGTCCTGTCTTTTCTAACTTTTCTATTCACCCGATGAAGAAAAGAATCATCAATAAAATTAGGATCCAGAACAACAACATTCTTATATTCATTATGCCATCTTTCGTTTGGTGTCTCTTGGGTTGAAGAATGTTTTTTATTAATATATTCATGATAAATAAAAGTACTTAAACTTTCATTTACATCTTTCAGATTTTCAAAACTGTTCCAATCAGTACATCTCATCCAGCCATCTTTAATTATCCTAAAACTTCGTTCGATTTTTGCCTTACTTTCAGGAGAGTAAGGTTTTGCGTGAATCAACTCTATACCTAATGTCGCACATATTAAAGATAATTGTTTATTATCATACGGTCCGCCATTATCTACAAATAATTTTTTAGGTTTACCGTAAGTCTTTATGGCATTTTTAAATACTTTCTGCATATTGATCGCATTATCATTCAAAAAGAATTCATATCCCATAATCATTCTTGATTTATCATCAATAAACATAATTAATTTAGTCCTGTATTTCTTTCCTTCGATAGTAATATAAGGACCATCTGAAGTGTCAGATTGCCAGCAATCATTGACATGTTCCATTTCATACATTCTTCTTTCGATAGTCGTTGTTTGACTAGCTTTAAGATTGTTTTTACTTATGAATCTTAAAACCGTAGTTAAAGATATATCTATTTTATTAATATATCCTTCATCGATTAGCTTTTTATAAATAGAGGTACCATTAATATATGGATATTCATTTCTTAAAGCTATAATTCTTTGTATGGTTTCGTTGTTTAATTTACGACTAGTTTTAAAATCAATTCTTTGTTTTTTTTCTAATACTTTATATCCTTTTTTTGAATAATCATAATACCATTTTTTTAAACAGCTAACAGAAAATTTATATTCTTTACCATCAAAAAAATGTATTTTAGAAGAGATATCTTTAAAATACTCATTATTAGAATGAAAATTATGTGATTTATTAATCGCTGGAGCGATTAAACTAAATCTAAATAAACCAAAGTCACCATAAAATTCTTTTTTTTCATCATATTCCTCCTTCAATCAAGATGATATTATGACTAAAAAGAAAAGAAAAGGCACTCTTATGTTGGCGTTCCTTTTTAAAAAGGAACCATATTAAATATTCCTAGTCGTGTTAGCATCAAAATTTTATGGTTTTGATCAAAATACTGTTTATAATGTTTAAAAATATTTTCTTTTAGTTTATTGATAATTTCTAGTTTAGAGATATTTTCAAACATTGTTTTTAGATATGGAACAAATTTCTTAAATTGTTTATTCCAGTTAATAATAGTATCACCACTTATAGATAAATGAGCATTTTGATCCGATAGACAATTTAATATAATATCCAAAGTATGTATTTTATATGGAACAAGGAAAGCAGGTAGTAATGCGTGCGTTTTTCCGCAAGCTTTACATCTAACTCTTTTTATTTTAATTAGCTTGTATTTGATTACATTGTCTTCTAAATAAATTAGATTTCTATTATAACTTCCCCATCTAATTAAATCCTGTGAACAACAATGAGGACATTTTAGTGATAAATAAAAATCGTTCAGTTCGTAATTACTTAAAAAAAATACAAATTTTTGATTGATATTTTTAGGATAAAGTATTATCATATAATTGCCTTTTGATTAAGGCATAAAGTATTATCGAAAGAGGAAGTTGGCGCTTCCTCTTTCATTATGCCTAAATTTCTTTCTTTAATTTTTTCATATTATTTTATACTTTTTATTTCATTTGTGTCAAAATAAAATGATAAAATTTAATTTTTCCTATTCACTTTATTTTGAGAATCTATACTCAAATGGAATATAGCCTTGTCAAAATAGCTTGGGGAGGGGTATACTTAGTATGTATAGAAAAATAAAACAGCGAACAATAGAAGTGGAATATTAAGGAGATAGATATGAAGAAGTTAGAACTGAATTTTAGTAAGAAATATATAGCTATTTTTGGTTTACTTTTGATTGTTTTGTTAGTTATTGTGTTTTTAATTCGTAATACGTACGGTTATTATCAAGAGAACTTAGAATTAAAAGACTCTTTAGAGATGACAGTTGCGACGCTTTCCTATGGATTAAATGAGGAATATAAAGTAGTAGTTCCAGCTAAAGGTGAGGTAAGAGTACCTATCGCAGTAATGGGATTAAATAGTCAAGAAA
>UQRY01000041.1 GCA_900543675.1 uncultured Mycoplasmatota bacterium | reverse complement strand
TTTCCAGTAAAAATCGTTATTTCCTTTTAATGAGACGTTATCTCTTAATTTAACGGAATTTTTTTATAGTATAGATTCTCGAAATAAAGTAAACGAAAAAAATAAATTTTATCATTTTATTTTGACATAAAAGAAATAAAAAATATAAAATAACAGCTAAAAAGCAGAGAAACCCTTTGACCGTAAAATCACGTAAAGAAACATTTCTGCAGTTGGTAATATTTTTAAGTAACAATTTGTGAATAATTATTTCATTATTCGTTTTCTGTGTCTTCAGTAATCGATTTAATATTTTTATTATTGTAGGTTAAACCTTGTTCTTTGGCTACTTGTTGAATTTTTTCTAGAGAAGCAAGTTCGTTGATTTTCATCGTTAAACTTTCATTTTTCTTCTCTTGCGTATCGATTGACTTCGTTAATTTTTCCACTTCGAAGTTCACTTCAGAAAGTGTAGCTTGAGAGAATACTAAGGCAAATGGAGTAAGTAACACTAACACAAGAGTAAAAGTATAGATTAAGCGTTCAAATTTAGACATCTTTAACCGTTTTTTAATCTTTTTCATGGTCCCAACTCCTTTTCTTTTATATTTATTTTATTTTTTCGATTACGCGTAATTTAGAAGAGCGACTACGATTATTGGCTTCTACTTCTTCTTTCGTTGGAGAAATCGCATGAGTAGTAATCAATCGGTAGTCTGGTAAGTAGTTATCAGGGATGTTAGGAAGACCTTTTACCATCTCATCTACTGTAGTTAATTGTTTAAAGGTGTTTTTTACAATCCTATCTTCTAATGAATGGAAAGTAATTACGGCAAGACGTCCGCCAACATTTAATAAACTAGCTGCATCTAAAATACTCTGCTCCAATATATCTAATTCGTGGTTAACTTCGATTCTGATAGCTTGAAATACTTTTCTAGCCGGATGTTTATCCCGTTTTGCTTTTTCGGGTAGACTTTTTTTAATAATTTCGACTAATTCGAATGTGGTTTCAATTGGTTTTTCCCTGCGTGCAAGAACGATATTTTTCGCGATACTACGCGCATATTTTTCTTCGCCATAATGGAAAAAGATATCGACTAATTCCTCTTCTTTATATTGATTAACCACATCATAAGCACTAAAGTCTTTTTCTTGATCCATTCGCATATCTAATGGCGCATCTTGATGATAACTAAATCCACGATTTGCTTCATCTAATTGGGGACTAGATACCCCAAGATCGAAGAGGATTCCATCTACTTTCTCTATATTTCTTTTCTTTAACTCTTGTTTCATCATACAAAAGTTACTTTTGATAATTTCGTATCGATCACTGATCGCGGACAATCTCTTTTCCGAATAGGAAATTGCTTCCTGATCTTGATCGAAGGCGAACAGGAACCCCGTTTTTATTCTTTTTACTATTTCACTCGAGTGACCGGCATAGCCTAAAGTGGCATCTACATAAATTCCGTCCTCGCGGATAGATAAACTGTTTACAGATTCTTTTAATAAAACACTCACATGCATACTTTTCACCAACTATCGCTATTTGGAGAAAATAATCCTTCGGCCATTTCCGATAATTTTTCTTCGTTCTCCGAAAGGAATTTCTCCCATTTTTCTTTTTGCCATATTTCCATTCTATCCCCTACACCGATGATTACGCAATCACGAACTAAACCGGCATAAGTAGATAGTACAGCAGGAATGCGAATCCGACCTTGTTTATCTACTTCACAAATGGTAGCACCTGATAGAAAGAAACGGATAAAACTACGGGCATCTTTTTGGGTAAAAGGAAGCTTTTCTAATTTCGTTATTAACTCTTCCCATACCTCTTTTGAATACCCAAAAAGACAGTTATCTAACCCTCTAGTTAAGATAAACTCTTCTTTTAGACTATTTCTAAATTTGGTTGGGATAATCAATCTCCCTTTTTCATCGAGCGAATGATGATATTCCCCCATTAGCATCGATTCCATTATAATCCCCCACTTTTTACCACTATCAACCACTACTTACCATTATGATATATCCTAACGGTGTTTTTCGCAAAGTTTTTCTGTCAAAAAGTAAAAAAAATACACAACTTTACATAAAATTGTGTAAATTTCTTATTTTTTTTAATAAAGCTCCTGGTGAAGTACTTTCTTAGTGATGACTTCGTTTAAGTGGTTAAGGAATTCTTCTTTACCTAATGTATGCGTTTCTTCACTACCATGGATACGGTAACTAATCGTCTGATTTTCGATTTCTTGATTACCGATGATTAATGTAATTGGGATTTTTCTCGTTTGACTATCTCGCATTTTGTATCCTAGTTTTTCATTTCTCTCATCCAACTCTACTCGAATATGATTACTTTCTAACCAGTTCTTTAATTCTTGAGCATACTCAAGATGATATTCGATATTGACTGGAATGATATTGACTTGCGTTGGGGCTAACCAAACAGGGAATACTCCTTTTGTCTCTTCGATTAAGAAAGCCATGAAACGATCGATTGTTCCTAGAATAGCTCGGTGTAAAACTACAGGGCGTTTTTTGCTTCCATCTTTATCTACATAAGTTAAATCAAATTTTTCTGGAAGTAAAAAGTCTAATTGACAAGTTGATAAAGTCACTTCATGTCCGATAGCTGTTTTTACTTCAACATCCAATTTAGGTCCATAGAATGCGGCTTCTCCAATTGCTTCAAAGTAATCGATATGTAAATCATCTAATACTTTTCTAAGCATACTCTCTGCTTTATTCCACATCTCATCATCTGGGAAGTATTTCTCAGTATCTTCTGGATCTCTTAGTGATAAACGGAATGAGTAATTCTTTAGTCCGAAATCACGGTAAACATCCAAAATCAAATTCACAACACGAGCAAATTCTTCTTCGATTTGATCAGGAGCAACGAAAAGGTGGGCATCATTTTGACACATACAACGTACTCGTTCCAATCCGCATACTGCTCCACTTGCTTCATAACGGAAGTCAGCAGCTAATTCGCCAATTCTGATTGGTAAATCACGGTAAGAATGAAGAGAGTTTTTATAAATCAACATATGATGAGGACAATTCATTGGTCTTAGTACATATTCTTCCTCATCGACTTTCATTCTTGGGAACATATTTTCTTTATAATGATCCCAGTGACCACTAATTTTGTATAGATCGGTAGTCGCTACGCATGGCGTATACACATGATGGTATCCTAAAGCAACCTCTTTTTCAACGATATAATTTTCTAATAATCTTCTCACAACAGCACCATTTGGTAACCACATTGGAAAACCTGGACCTACTAATTCGTGAGTCATGAAGATATCTAACTCTTTTCCTAATTTACGATGATCTCTTTGTTTCGCTTCTTCTAATAGAGCTAGGTGTTCTTGTAAATCTTCTTCCGTATCGAAGCAGACACCATAGATACGTTGAAGCATCTTGTTCTTCGCATCACCTTTCCAGTAAGCACCACTTACTTTCAAGAGTTTAAAATATTTTAATTCTTTCGTGTTATCGACATGTGGTCCACGGCAAAGATCAGTAAAATCTCCCTGCGTATAACAACTGATTACATTCTCATTTTCATCCATTCTCTCAATTAAGTCTAATTTATATGGATCATCATGAAACATCTTTAATGCTTCTTCTTTTGTTAACTCATGACGAACGATATTCTTAGCAGATTTCGCACACTTTTTCATCTCTTTTTCAATTTGAGCGAGATCTTCTTCCTTGATTACCGCATCTCCTAAGTCGATATCATAATAGAACCCATCTTCAATGACTGGTCCTACCCAAAACTTAGCTTCAGGGTATAAATGTTTTACAGCTTGAGCTAATAAATGCGCACATGAATGATTTAGTTTATTTAATCTTTCGTTTTCCTTTATTTCCATTATACATCTTTCCTTCCTCTTCACTAATATCTAATTCAATTTTGGCTAATACTTCTTGTTCCGTTTCTGGTAACATTTCACTAAATATTCTTCTTTCTAGTGATTGACGAGCTAACTCATAGAGAGGATTATCTTGATGAATCAATCCTTCCCATACTGTTTCCGGAGCCAAGTTTTCAATAGCTGCTTCTAAATCTAAAAGCGGACAGTTGGCTAAACGTTCCTCGATCAAGGAACATAGTGGTTTTTTATTATCACATACTATTTTTAATAGATAATCGAGATCAAGTAAATCGACTACTTGCGCTAACAGTCGATAATCGATCATACTACGATATTCTAAATAACGATGAACAAAAGCTTTCTGATAGATGTTTTGTTTTATCCTCTTTCTAACCGGAGGGATTTGTTGATCGCTATTTAAATCGATAAGTACTCGCGCAATCTCATGGAGAGAGTCTCCACTTTCTAATATCCGTTTTACTATTAATTCTTCCATCAAAAACATCGTGTCTTTGATTTGTCTCATTCTTTGTTCAAGAACGATAGAAGACTCTTCTAATTGTTTAGATTCTAGATGAATATACTCTGTTTGATACTGCTCTAATCGCGTAAATAAGGCTTTGGTCGGTAAATTACTAATCCGGTATCTTTGATTATTTTTCATATTTTTTCTCCTTATTACTACTTAGTATGCAAAATAAAAGCTCCTTACAACTAATTCTTGTAAGGAGCGAAATCATCCCGCGGTACCATCCTGTTTTCTCACTTGATTTTTGGGTAACGGCACTAGCCGGGAATCCGATTAAGGTCCAACTCAAGAGTAGTAATTTCTACTACCGATTATCTGTTTTCACCAGCCACAGACTCTCTTGGTAATCAAAAGTAGAAGAAATCTCGTCTCTCATCACTGCTTTTTATATATTCATCATAGCACTTTTCGATGATTTGTCAATAAATTTTTCTTAATCTTGAGAAATTAGAGTGACTTTTATTTTACCGTGTCCAGAGTTAACACCACTTTCCATTGCGGTATTGGTAAAGGCTAATCCAGTTAGAGAAACATTACCGATCGGTTGCATATCTCCATTTACAGCAACACAACCAGGATGTCCAGAAATGAAGGATGAACCACCTGCGCCTCCACCGGCAACGAGTGTCGTGCTAGCACCGGCGCCACCGCCGTACCAGCCGCCGCCACCACCTTGGGACCAAATACAGTATTCGCCACTACAGCTTCCGCTGTTACTTCCGCCACCAAAGTAGAAAGAACCAGCTCCAGATACATACCAAATATTGTTGTAGTTGTTTACCGATGCTTTTCCACCAGAGCCAGCACCATTTGCTTTTCCTCCATCAGCAACACGAGCGAAGCAACCATTTGGATAATTTTGGTAGCCACTTTCATTTGGACAAGACAAACTTGCATCAGTATAGCCATTTCCACCAGTCAAGCCACCACCGTAACCGTAGCTACTACTTGATGTAGAGCCACCACCAGCTCCACCACCACCAGCTACCATAATCCGACGTTTATAGGCATATTCTGTTTGCTCATTTACTGTTCTAATATCAGTAGCGCCACCACCGCCACCGGTATTGTAAGCAGCAACTCGACTACCTGGTTGTCCTCCACCATTATAGCCCCCTGCTCCTCTTTGCGGTTGACCTCCTATGAACATATAGAGCTTATCACCAGCATTTAAGTGAATTGTACCTTTGGTGTATCCCCCTTTTCCACCTTTACTTCCACTTCCTTGTGCTCCCCATAATTCAAATTGATAATTACCACTATATGGTGTCGTCCATACTTGTGAAGAGCCATTGGTTCCATCACTACCATTATAACTATAATTCCATTCTATGCCAGGTACATTGGTAGAAGATTCGCTATAGTAGCCACCATTATTGGCGTTGTCATAGACATATAGATGGGTTTTGTATTGTTGTCCATAATGTCCAAAAGTACTTGGGGTAATATCACAACGATAGGCATTGGCACTACTATCCCAATTGGCATTGAACCAATACCAGTTAGTAAAGTTACCATTTTGAGTTGAAGTTGGGCATTGTACTCGGTTGATTCCTGATGCATTATCGCTTACTTGGATATAAAGACGAGCAACATCTTTTGTTACTTCGCCCCACCACCATGAGGTATGAACAGGATTTTCAGTATCCATATGAATATGATGATTTCCTGTCCAAGCACTTACATTTCCAGCTACATCTACTGCTCTGAAACGTTGAGTACAACTGCTAAATCCATTCCACGGAATAAAATTACTTTCCGTTGTAAAATCTGCTATTCCATCCCCGTTACCATCACTTTCATAATAAGCAATAGATACATTGTCAGTTGAAGAAAGGGTTAAATTATAATTGTTTTTCCAACTACAAGTATTACTTCCACTATTATAAGTAACTGTTGGTACACTAGGTTTTTCGGTATCCATATGAATATGATGATCTCCTGTCCAAGCACTAGCATTACCTGCTTCATCTACCGCTCTAAATCTGGTTGTACAGCTACTAAAACCATTCTCTGGAATAAAATTACTACTAACTGTTCGATCACTTTTTCCGTCGCCGTTTGTATCTATCTCATAATGATCTACTCCTACATTATCCGTAGAAGAAAGAGTTAAATTGTAATTATTTTTCCAGCTACAAGTATTGCTTCCTCCGTTATATTTAACGCTTGGAACACTAGGTGATTCGGTATCCATATGAATATGTTGACTATCTGAGAAGGCACCTTTATTTCCTGCTAAATCAACGGCTCTAAAGGTAGTCTTGCAACTACTGAAATTATTGGGTGGTGTCCATTCTGGTCCGGTTGTCCCATAATAATTACCATCTATGTATATTTCATAGTAAGCTATTTCAATATCATCAGTCGCACTTAATTTTAATTTATAATTATTTTTCCAACTATGGGTATTACTTCCGCCTAGATAAGTTACTGTTGTTTTGGTCGGTGCTTCGTTATCCAAATATACTTCGAAACTTACTTCTTCGCTTTGATTATTACTATTATCTACAGTTTTTAATGTTACTCTTCCCCAAATACTTTCATTTTCTGTATATCTAGTCGTCGTCTTAGTGGTTGGAATAATTCGATCACTCGTATCTGTTTCTCCACGATACCTAACTTCTTTTATTCCGGAACCATTTAGATCTGGATATCTACTTCGACAAGTTGTTCCTAATACACAAGCATAATCTCGACTCGTAATTTCCATTACGATACTTCGAGCAGTAACATTGATATTACCATTACTATTTCTTCCTTTGTATTCTGTTCCATCTGGATATTCTAATTTTACAGTTGGTCTTTCAGGAGATACCTTATCAACTACTCTTACAGATGTAGGATTCGTACTTTTATATCGGTATACCCATCTCACATTCGTTGTCCCTAAAACTGTTGTGTCGATTGTTTTAGGGGTTGGGTCAAGTTTGTCCGTAATTAAAGTTTTATTTCCATTTTCTACTTCGTAAACTTTCCCTTTTGGTAAAGTTAAATCATCTCCCTGTCTTACTTCAGTTGGGAAACTATCTACTTCGATCACATAATTCTTCGTTTGCCCTTGATTACCACCCGTGTTACAGATTTCTTCACTAGAAGAATAATTATCTCCACATTTTAAGCATACATGATAATCATATTCATCTTTATCCGTCTTTTCTACAATTACGGTCGCATCGCACTTTTTTCCATCTTCATCGTCAATATTCGTGATATATTTGTTATTTAATAGTTCGTCTCCACTAATACTAGCTATGCCACCAATTTCTCTCGGATATAAACTTCGATAGTCGATCAAATAATCACGAGTAGCATTCAATACACTATTTTCTAATGATTTATAGTATTCCATTGTGCCCCGCTTCATATAACCCATGACAGCAGGAATTGCGATCCCTAATAGTATTCCTAAAATAGTAATCGTTGCTAATAATTCAATTAGAGTAAATGCACTTTTCTTTTTCACTATAACCTGCCCCTTCTATTTTTTCTAATTATCAGTATACCATTCCCCATTAAAAATGAAAAGCAAAAAATTATTTCATTTAAAAAGAATATGATTAATTTGTGATAATGTCTTAAGTGTTAACTTGCGAAAATGTCTCACT
>UQRY01000040.1 GCA_900543675.1 uncultured Mycoplasmatota bacterium | reverse complement strand
AGAAGAAATATCAGACTCTAGAAAAGTTAGCGTATGAAGCCAGTAAGTTATATGTAAAGAACTATCGGGGAGAAATGACGAATGCGAGTAGTGATTGTTTTAATGTTCCCTATGATACTTTATTAAATGAAGGATTAATCGAAGAAGAGGATATTAATTGTACAGGGAATATCATTATCGATAATACAAGTGATAAGGGAAATGAATATCAAGCTTATTTAACTTGTAAGGATAAGAAGGGCAAAGTTGTTCATGAAGCAGAAGGAGGCCTTCCATTATATTGTAAAGGATTTAGTGGAAACTTTGTCGTGAACTATGAACTATATGAAGATACTACGCATACGAAGAACTATAATGAAGGAGATTGGACTAGATATGTGTATGGAACCTATAGTAGTAGTAATCCTTATAATATCGATATTGATAGGTATGAGTATACGAAAGATCTTTTAAACTGGGTAGAGTTAAATCCGAATAATCAAGAATATGAAAACTATAATGGAAATATCTATGTTAGAGCGATTGATCAAGCGAATAATGTGAGTAATATGAATAATCATATTGTAAGAGCGGACTCTAAGGGACCTAGTTACAGTTTAACGAGTGACGAGCATTCGATCATAAGTGGTAATCAAATAGAAGTAGGAATAAGTAATGTAGCAGATAGTGGAATTGGAGTAGATAAAGGAGATAGTATCTATTCTTTTGATGGCGGAGCAACCTGGGTAAGAGATACCAGTAAAGTTTATGCGATAAGTACGGATGCAGAAATCCAAGTAAAAGATAAATTAGGAAATATCACGGCAAACCCAATCCAAACGATATATGCCTGTAGTAGTGGTGATGGGGATGCGACAGCTAATCAGATATTAAGTGGCAAGACTGCCTGGGTAAAAGGAAAGAAAGTAACAGGAACGATGGCCAATCGAGGAGCAGTCACCCAAACATTAAATGCGGGAGGAAGTTATACGATACCAGCAGGTTATCATAATGGAAGTGGTAAGATAACGGTAGCATCCTTAGCTAGTCAAACTCAAGCCAATGCAACTGCTTCCCAAATATTAAGTGGAAGAACTGCTTGGGTAAATGGAAATAAAATAACGGGAACAATGGCCAATCGTGGAGCAGTAACTAAGAGCTTAAATGCCGGAGGAAGCTATACTATTCCAGCAGGATATCATAATGGTAGTGGCAAAATAACGGCTGCCTCATTAGCGAGTCAAACCCAAGGAACGGCAACAGCTTCAGATATTACAAGTGGGAAAACTGCCTGGGTAAATGGGAAAAAAATAACCGGAACAGGAAAAACCTACAATGATGGTTATAATCAAGGTTATAATAATGGGTATAATAAAGGTGTAGAAGATGGAAAAGCCCAGTCGTCTGGACAGACATTTACCGTCACTCATTCGATAGATTTTAGAACCTATGATGCCGGTGGAGTTGATTGGCCAACTACCATTACATTTACTAAAACAGCAAATATGAAAAAAATTACTGCTACAGTTTCAGGAGAAGCATGTATTAGAGTAGATGGAAGTGGATGTTATACTAGTATTACTAAGACAGAAAACGACAGTTTTAGCAATATACAATTATATGGTTACTCTAGTTCCTGGGGAAATGCAGGAACAGGTACAGTAACCATTACCTACGGATTTTAAGAGTTTTAAAATAAATACAGTGGGATAATATAAATAGAGCTTAAAAAGAAACCAAAAATCTTTTCGAAGAGGATATAGAATCATGCTCAGAATATAGAAAGAGGAAGAGAGAAAGATGGATCTTCCTTTTTCATTATGCTTAAATTTCTTTCTTTAATTTTTCATATTATTCTATATTTTTTATTTCATCTGTATCAAAATAAAATTTCTGATTCTGATATTATAAAAGCATTACTTACTATATTCCTAAATATATAATATAAGGAGTATAGTTTTTTTGTTAGATTACCTGTATAATAAAACCTATCTAAAGAATCCTATAGTTCATTTCCCATAATTTCCCATATTTTTTTAATAATTCTTCTATATTTGTCTACTATACTGGATATCAAGAAAGGAAGTGATAGAGAAAAATAAGAAAGATAAAAAATGTATAAATCTATAATGTGATAATTATTCTTTTCAAGTTAAAATAAATATATAAAATTACTCCTACATAAAAGAATGTGAGGTGATGAAAGTACAGATATAGAAAAAATAAGTATTTAGTGTTATACTAATTCATGGTGGTGAAAATATGTTAAATATTTGTTTAGTCGAAGATGAAGTTGATTTATCTAATTTAATTAAAACATATTTAACAAATGCAGGTTATAATGTTATTCAGTTCACAAAAGGAGCTGATGCAATTGATTATATTGGTAAACAACACGTTGACCTTTGGATATTAGATATCATGTTAGGAGATGATGTAAATGGTTATGATATAATCAAAGCTATTCGTGAAGTAGAAACTGATGTCCCCGTCATTTTCACTTCCGCAAGAGATCAAGATCTTGATAAAATTGTAGGACTTGAACTCGGTAGCGATGATTATATAACAAAACCTTATTCACCAAAAGAACTCGTTTTAAGAGTTAATAATATTATTAAACGCGTATACAAAGAAAAAGAAACCAATAAAGTTGCATATAAAGAATATCTAATCGATGTCGATAAACGCATCGTATTAGAAAATGAAAAAGAGATTAAACTGACCACACTCGAATTTGATTTATTGCTGTTATTAGTTTCTAATAAAAATAAAAGTTTTTCCCGTGAAGAGATCTTAAATTTAGTATGGGGAGAGGATTACTTTGGAAGCGATCGAGTTGTAGATGACTTGATCAGAAGATTACGTAAAAAAATGCCTAGTCTTAATGTTTCGACAATCTATGGATATGGGTACAGATTGTTATGAAATATATAAGAAATAAATTAAGTCGGCAACTATTCGTTGTAATTGCTCTTTCTTTCAGTATTATTTTAATCTCGCTTGGAATTATCCTACCCAAAAGTATGTTGCCAGTATACGAAAAGAATCTATATAACTATTTAAAACAACCATTAGAATTAGTTAATGAAGATATAGAAGAAAACCCCATTTCTGAAGAAATCGGATATATCTATATGTATGGCGACTTGATTTCTGTTAGTGAAAATGTCAGTGATATTATCGATATCGATAGTATTCACAAAATTACAAAATTCTTTACCCGAAAATATGGGAAATTTATCTATAAAGGACAAATTTATTACTATTATTCGAACGAAACAGATTCTATCAAAAGAGTGGCTTTTACTAATGACTCCTATATAATTGAAGCCCAAGAAGATTCGATTCATAGTGTTTTTCCTATCGTTTTTATCACTTTGACTATCGTAGCTTTACTTTTGATATTATGGAGTTCGTTCGTAGTAAGAAGAATTGAAAAACTAAAAGTGAAGATCGACCATATTGATGATGATGATTTTGACCATCACATCGACGATCAGAACAATGATGAAATCAAATCTTTAGAACTCGCCATCGAAGATATGCGTATTTCCCTAAAAAATCAAGAAGAATACAGAAACCAAATGTATCAAAATATATCCCATGATTTCAAAACTCCTCTCACTGTTATCAAATCTTATGTTGAAGCAGTAGAAGATCATGTGGAAGATAGCGATAAAGCTATCGAAGTGATAAAAGAACAAACTCTCAAACTAGAGAATAAAGTTCACTCCTTACTTTACCTAAATAAGCTTGATTATATAAAAGACATGAATTTAATTAATATAGAAGAAGTGAATATTCAAGCGATTCTAGACTCTTCTATAGAAAAATTTAAACACCGAAATAAAAACCTAGAATTTAAAGTAGTCAAGAGTTCGAACGGAAAATTTTTTGGAACCGTTGATTCTTGGGAAACAGTGATCGATAACATTTTGAATAACTTTATCCGTTATGCAGAAAAAGAAATAAAAATCACTGTAAAGAAAAATCAAATCATTTTTTACAACGATGGACCTAATATTGACTCTGATCTATTAGAGGGAATCTTTATTCCTTTTAGAAAAGGAATTAAAGGAGAATTTGGACTAGGATTATCGATTGTAAAGAAAACTTTAAGTTACATGGGTTATAAAATTAGTGTTAAAAATCATACCAAAAAAGGTGTATCATTTATTATCACAAAAGAGAATTCTAAATAAGAGTTCTCTTTTTCTTTAGTTGTGTTAAACAAAATGACTGATAAAAAAATAAAACAATATATACCAATAAATATAAGGATAATTTAAAACGGATAGTTTATATAACTATATAAAAGCACAATAATATTGTTTATCAGTCACAAAGTATAACAGAACCTTTTCTTTACCAATCTTTCAAAAAGAGGTATAATAGGAAACCACAAAAGAAAAGAGGTTGGCAAAATGAAAGAAGATATATGCGAAGAACTTATCCGTTTACAGCCGTATATCATAAATAAAGCTAAACACTATATTGTTAATGAGGCTGATTTAGATGATTTTGTTCAGGAAGGAATGATAACCTTATATAGAAAAATTCCTCAATATAATCCTTTAAAAAATTCTTCTTATATACAGTATGTCGATTATCAACTTCATCTTACGTTTTCGAGCTTATTAAATAAAGAACGTTATATAGTTACTATTCCCAAAAAGATACAATTTCTAGCTTACAAAATAGAAGAACTTCAACGTAAGGCAGATGAGACACTCGGTCAAAGATTAAGCACAATGGAATTGAGTAAAATGCTAAATGAACCTATCAAACTGATAGAATATATAGAAAACATGAATGCCAATTGGAAGAATACAGATAGTCTATCTATAGAGGAAATAAAAGAAGCGGAACTAAATTCTCATACACCATTAAATCCGAGGATAATAAGAGAAAACAAATTAGAAGAAGCGGTTATTGTGAAGATGGAAGCGCAAGAAGTACTAACATTATTAAAGAAATTTTCTCTCGAAGAACAAGAAGTTTTTCTTCGCAAGCTAGGATTCGGGAGTAGTGGTTACCCAGAAACCTACGAAGAAATTGCCAAGAGTTATCACGAAACTTTTCAAAATACACAAAAACGCTTTAAAAAAGTTCTAAATCGGCTACAAAAATACTATAAAAGAACAGCAAAAGAGTAGGAACAACTATTCTTTTTTTTGATAAAATATTGTATACTAAAAGTAAGGAAGTGAACAAAATGAAATATTATTGTATAGGAATCAAAGGAGCAGGAATGGCCACTCTTGCTAATATTTTACATGATTTGGGAAATGAAGTAAGTGGGTATGATGATGTAAAAGAATGGAAATTTACGCAAAGTGGACTAGAAGAAAGACATATTCCTATTTACACAGATAGTACACATAGTATCGATCCTGATACTATCGTAACGTATTCGAAAGCATTCAGTGAGGAACATAAAGAATTAAAACGAGTAAAAGAATTAGGACTAACGATAAAAGCATATAATGAGATTATTGGCGAACTAACCGATCAATTTCAAACAATATCTGTATGTGGAACTCACGGTAAAACAACGACAAGTTCATTATTAAAGCATGTAATAGAAAATGTATATGGATGTAACTATTTTATTGGTGATGGCTCTGGATACGCAAGTCCTAAAAATGAATTATTTGTTATCGAAAGTGATGAATTTAATCGCCATTTTTTAACTTATCATCCTACATATACAGTGATTACAAATATTGAATTAGAACATACAGAGTGCTACCGAGATATCGACGACATCATTCAAACCTTTTCTCAATTTGCCAATCGGACGAAAAAATTAATTATTGCTTGCGGAGACAATGAAAACATTAGAAAAATTACTTTTCAACCAGATGTTATTTACTATGGATTCTCTGAAAATAACGATGTCGTAATTAAGAACCTTCTTCACACCCAAAACGGAAGTAGTTTTGATTTATATGAAAAGGATACTTTTTATGGTCACTATGATCTACCGTTATACGGTGATCATATGGTATTAAATGCTACAGCTTGTATTATTTTATCTAGAAAGTTAGATATTAACCAAAATACCATTCATGATTTATTACAGACATTTAAAAACGCCAAACGTCGATTTGCTGAAGAAAAAGTAGGAACCAACATCATCATTGACGACTATGCACATCATCCAACAGAAATCAAGATGACTCTCTTAGCAGCCAAACAAAAGTATCCTGATCGAAAGTTAATTGCTATTTTTAAGCCAAATACTTATTCTAGAACAGAAGCTTTCTATCGAGAGTTTGCTGAAGCACTCAATATAGCGGATAGCACTTATTTAACTGAGATTGATTGTAACCGTGAAACACAAGAAGAATATCCTGGTGTTAGTTCACAATTAATTTTAGACCTCTTAAAAAATGGAAAAATGATCGACGAAGAGACAATTGATCAATTAAAAGATGAAGAAAACGCCGTGATTTGTATGATGAGTTGTGCAAGTATCGAACATTTGAAACAAGCATATAAAGATCTAAAAAAAGAGAAAGAATAAATTTTTGCTATTCTTTCTCCTTTTTTAATTGTTCTAGTAAAAGACTATTTCTTGCTTCTATAGTAAGTGGATGTAACAGTTTATCTTTACGAATAGCCTTTTCGATTGCGGCAGTATAAAAGTATTTTAACGCAATATCAATATTTTGAGTAGCTAGTTCTCTTACTTCAGGGGGAACTTTTTTTCTATTGTCTTCAATTTTATCTGCGATATAAATAATTTTATCTAGCATTGTCATATCTTTTCTTCCTGTTGTATGAAAACAAATCGCATCTTGCATTTCCTTAGTGAAATTATACTTTTCTCCTACAAGTATAGCACCAACTTTTCCATGAAGTAGAGTAGGGTTAGCTAATTCTATTTGATCGATATCTAGATGATGCTCTTGCGCAAAAATTAGTAATTCTTGATCACTCATCTCTTTAGCTATATCATGAGCTAATCCCGTCAATTTTGCCACCTCGACATCTACTTGATATAAAACAGCTAATTCTCCTGCCTTTTTCATCACACCTAAACTATGCTGAAAACGAAAAGGAGATAAAGTACTTTCAATTTCTTTTTCTAACATTGCAATACTAATCATGATAATACCTCCTTAAATAGTTAATTTCTTTTCAAATGCCTTAGGAAGCATAATTTCTTGATTATTTAATCGAAGTTGATACAATTTACTTAGACAATCTAATTGATAAGCAAGACAAGCATGTTCTTGTCTCATAGATAAAGAATTCATTTTCTCTTGATCAGTTTTTTGATTGAAAGTAGAAGTAAGTTCTTCTATTCTAGCATATAGTTTTTGGGCCTGCATTTCTACTTCCGCATTACTTGTATTTATAAACTCCTGATAATCAATAATACAATCTAAAGCCTTGAAAAAATTTATTTCCTCTATCTGCTGAAACCAGAAAAAATCTGCTTCCTTATTTGTATCATTACTAATTGGACTAGTTAAAAAATGTGAGATAACTGATTCTGGCATCGGATAGTGAATCGCATATAAAAATTCCAAATCTACACGTTGAATGTAGATTATTTCTTGACTATCTTCTTGATAAATTAACTTCATGACATCCCTCCTTCCATCATAAATTATATCACAATAAAAGAGGTTAAAAAAAGTAAGACCACGAGAAAATCTTAGATTTACAATAATATTTTCTCAATCTTTTAGATATAAAATAAAAAGCAGAAAAGTAGTAGGGGTATTGTCTTACTTACGATTATCTTAGTGGTTAGTAGAAGGATCAATGATATGACCTTCATCATCATAATATATTGTTCCTAAATAATCAAAATCATTTAAACTATCGTCATATTGCTTTTCGAATCGTGGCTGTTGTTTTCTAAATATTGGATTTAAAAAATCATAATAATAAATTCCATTAGAAAGTAAAAAACTGTATTTAACCTCAATATATATTTTATGATCAATAACGACAATATTTTCACGTTGAAATAGGATAGGTGATAAAACGATCGCCATAAATATAAGGGCTAAAGTTCCTTCTACGATAGAGTATAAAAT
>UQRY01000039.1 GCA_900543675.1 uncultured Mycoplasmatota bacterium | reverse complement strand
ACCTACGACCTATCGGTTAACAGCCGAGTGCTCTACCAACTGAGCTAATCAGGCATACAACAATATTACTAAAATTATGGCGCCTGATGTAGGACTCGGACCTACGACCTATCGGTTAACAGCCGAGTGCTCTACCAACTGAGCTAATCAGGCATACAACAATATTACTAAAATTATGGCGCCTGATGTAGGACTCGGACCTACGACCTATCGGTTAACAGCCGAGTGCTCTACCAACTGAGCTAATCAGGCACATGAATTAATTTCATAAAGCCATTTCATTATATAATACAATTTTTACTTTGGCAATACTTTTTTTTAAAAATCTTCATTTTCTTTTCATTTTTTGGTAAATTAGCGGGAAAACTAGAACGTTTTCCCACATAATTCCCTTATTTTTAGAAATCACAGTTACCTGGAGTTCTAGGATATGGAATAACATCACGAATATTTTCTACTCCTGTTAAGTAAATCAATAATCGTTCAAATCCCATTCCAAATCCTGAATGTACACAACCTCCAAAACGACGTAGATTTAAATACCATTCCATTCCTTCAGTTGGAACATGCATTTCTTTCATTCTAGCAACTAGTTTATCATAATCTTCTTCTCTTTGACTACCACCCATTAACTCTCCTGCTCCTGGTACTTCTAAATCTACTGCCGCTACAGTTTTTCCATCTGGGCTTTGTTTCATATAGAATGCCTTAATGTCCTTTGGCCAATCTGTAATGAAAACTGGACCATCAAAATACTCGGTAATATATTTTTCATGTTCTTTGGCAATATCTTCACCATACTCTGGTGTAAATTCCCATTTCACATCAGCTTTTTTCAAAATAGTGATCACATCTTCGTGACGAATTCTTGTAAATTTACTGTTTACTAGCTTCGTCAATTTCTCTATTAATCCCTTTTCTACATATTGATCACAGAAAGCTATTTCCTCTTTGGCATGTTCTAATACATATTTTACGATGAATTTTAACATATCTTCTTCTACATCCATCAATTCATCAAGATCGCAGAAAGCCATTTCTGGTTCTATCATCCAAAATTCACTAGCGTGGGTTTTCGTATTAGAATTTTCAGCTCGGAAGGTTGGACCAAAAGTATATATATTTCTGAAAGCTAAGGCAAAAGTTTCTCCCTGTAGTTGACCAGAAACGGTAAGAGATGTGGGTTTTCCAAAGAAATCTTTACTATAATCTACTTTACCTGTTTCGGCTACCTTTTCTAAGTCTAAGGTCGTTACTTGAAACATTTCTCCAGCACCTTCACAATCACTTGCGGTAATTAGTGGTGCATGTAAATAAACGAAGCCTTTTTCTTGAAAGTATGTATGAATAGCCATCGCAGCGACACTTCTAATTCTAAATACTGCTTGAAATAAGTTAGCTCGAGGACGAAGATAGCCTATTTCTCGTAAAAATTCACGAGAGTGTTGTTTTGGTTGTAGTGGATAATCGTCGCTACAATCTCCTTCTAATGTTACTTCTTTGGCTTTAATCTCATACTGTTGGCCTTTACCTTCTGATTTTACTAACTTTCCTACTACACGAATCGCACTACCATGCTTGAGGGATTCTATCTTCTCGTAGTCTTTACTATTTTCTTTATCATATACAATTTGGATATGAGTAAAGCAAGTACCATCAGAAAAATCAATAAAGCCAAATTCTTTCTGCTTACGATGTCTTCTTATCCATCCTTTGATTTCTACTTCTTTGTCTAGATATGTTTCTACATTTTCATATAATTCTCTTAATGTCATCATTCTACCTCCTCAAAACGATATTTTTGTTCCACTTGGGGATATTTTTGTGTATCTACTAACGAATTAAATAATGAATAAGGTCTTGCCCATACTTCATCAGTTCCTTCGTGGGTATAAATTACCATATCCTCCAAAGTTTCACTGTGTTTAGCTATTGCTATTACTTTATGTGTTGTTCCTTTAAAATGTCGATAATAACTTCCTACTTTGATTTCTCTCATCTTTATCTCCCCTCTTTTATTTTTTAAGACATAACGGCTCTTTTTCAGGCAATTCAGTCATTATTCTATTTCTTTTAAGCATATTTAAAAATTTAATTATTTCTTTTGGCTTGATAAACATACTCATTCCATTATACAAAGGATGAAATACTAGTAGTTCGCTTGTTAGTAATTCTTCATCGATAATTAATTCTACTTGTTGATCCTTGTCATACAAAAGATTAAATATCGAAACATTTCCTGGGTAAGTATTTAAAAGAGTAGCTAGTTCCTCTTCGGAGATAAATTCGAGCTTACTGCTAGCTAAGACTTCTTTTAGTTTTTTTAGATCTACTTGTTTACTTTGATCAGTGATGATCAAAAACTTCCGATGTTTTCCTTTTCTCTCATGTACAGCTAAGTTTTTACAAATTGTATAGTTTTCCACATAAGAGCAAAAGCGTTGATAGTAACTTTTTGATTCATCACACCCTAGTACTTCTGGATGTTTAAAGCAGTACTCATAAAAAATATTTTTCTGTTCCAAAAAATCACAGAATAGTTGGGCTTTTTTGATTTTTTCCCAAGAGTTCTTATTCGTAGTATTATCCATAATTACATGAGAATTTACCATTTCCTCATATTTCCTCGTAATACGATATTGAACTATTTTTTGATCACTTTCGTTTAACATTGGGTAAGGTCACTGTACTCATAAAAATTTCCTTCTTTCTTTTTTCATAATTAAAAGACTAGTTCGCATCCAACACGTATTTAGATACGTATGGGACGAAACTAGTCTTCCGCGGTGCCACCCAATTTATCATAAACATTTCTGTTTGATTATGATCCCTTTCGATTCTATTAAATCTAGTAATAAGATAACGGATTACTTCCGACTTACACTACTCTTTTGATTTCGCGTAAGCAACTCCAAAGTGTTCTTCATATTGCTTTTTATTGTTAGCTTCCACCATACCTAACTCGCTTGAATAAAAAAATCAATATTACTTTTCTTTATCTCAGTCGTTGTAAGAAATATATCATTTTTTATATTATATGTCAATTCTTTTTTCTCATTCTATAAATTTAACCTTTTAGTTAACCATTTTGGTATTGAAAAAGATATCTATTTCTAGATATCTCTCTATTCAACCTTATTTCTAAGGATATTTTTAAATGGTGGGCCTGAATGGACTTGAACCATCGACCTCACGCTTATCAGGCGTGCGCTCTAACCACCTGAGCTACAAGCCCATTTAAAAATTGTTGACTGTTACTATTTTACAATAACTTACTGTTCTTGCGCAAGCCTTTTTTTTATTTTTTTTCAACTAATTCACAAGAACGTTTTTATTATATATCAAATTATTTTGAACGTCAACATTTTTTAATATCTTTTTATGATATTTCTATCAATTATTCATCATCTGCACTAAAGAATTCTTCAATTGCATCTTTTCCTTCGTATCTCTCTGTTACTTTATGATTAGAAATCTTTAATAATGATGGGTTCTTCACCTTCAATTGGTCAAAGTTATCTGGATTTGCCTCATACTCTTCGCCCTCTTGAGCTAGGAAGCCTTTATTAAATCCTTTTTCCATATCGACTAAATATATTTTAGGATTCTCGGTATCGCTTTCAAATACATCTTTATAAGTAATGTAACTTGAAGCGTAGTTACTTGTGAAATCAAATGCTAGAACATAATATTCATCGCCTGGTTGGTTAAAAATTTCTCCCATGATGATTTCTTCATATTGAATTTCAGCTGGCGCTTTTTCTTCTTCCTTAGGTGAACCTAATTTAATTTCTCCTGTCATCAATCCAGCAATTACATAAGTAATTCCTAACACGGCTAAAACAGCGAATAAAATGATCACAGTTTTTACTACTTCATTATTGTAACTTGAGTTACTTGTTGTTATCTTTCTTTGGTTTTTCTTTTTGCTCATGTTTATCACCACATTCCGATTATATCACGCTAGAAGAAGAAAAGTCAAAAGATAGCTATCAATTTCTAAAAAATATGAAATAAAACAAAAAAAAGAGCCACTATTGACTCTATTTCATATTTGGTACGACATTAACACTTCGGGCAATATCTACTAATTCGTCTTGACTCATCACATCAGATACAATGTAATAATCTATTCCGTTACTACTCCAAGTGATTGAATTTTCTGTTAAAGCTCCGACTGTATCGATTAATAAATACGGTTCACCATAAGTCGGAATAATTGAAAATTCTTCTTCGATACTAGCCGTTTCTTCTACTAATAAGAATGGTTTTTCTCCTTCGAAGGTCATGATTACTCTTTCACCATCAGTTTTGGCAATTTTTTCTTCTGAAGTTAATACTGTTCCAGTTGGAATGTATAATGGATAAATGGTATCTTCTAGTACATTAGTTTCGGCACTAGTTGTTGTTTGGTTGTTGTTCTGGGTAGTATTATTTTGATTATTTTGGGTATTATTATTAGTGGTATTGTTTTGATCAGTGGATTGATTATTGTTCGTATTGTTATTTTGGTTATTCGTCTGATTATTGTTTGAATTGTTATTTGGATTATTGTTTGGATTAGTACTACTCTTTTCCATGATTTTATCGAGATTAAAGCTATCTGCATCTACTGTTTGATTGGTTTCTATGGTATTAAAAGTCATTTTCATCTGCTCAACATTATTCTCGTCTACTACTTTTACTTCTTTGATATTTTTATCTTTATCTACTTTAACGATTTGTTTTACTAATCTACGATTATTCGGATAATTTACGGTCGATGTGATCGTATAATAATTTTCATCTTCAGTGATCTCGCGTTTCTCATCATCTAGGATATCTTCAATGATCGATTGTAATAAATATACTTGTGAGTTGTTATATGGCCAATCACTTTGGAACTTAAAGCTTTTGTTTAAACTTGGCGTTAAAACGTAAACACCTTCTTCATTTTTTAAAATAATTTGCTCATGATTATTCGCTTTATTTTTTAAATTGACATTAAATTTATCTTTTTTCTGATAAAGAACTTCAACATTGTAATTGTATACATCATCATTATTTATTATTTCCAAATCTCCAGTTAATTTGTATGATTTTAAATCATTATATTTTTTATCTAATTCTTTAACGATATCCTTACTATCTTTTCCAAAACATCCTGTTAGTAGAAAGCTCATCACCAAGAGTAATAATAATATCTTTTTTTTCATTTTCCACCTCAATCATCTTTCAATTAATTATATGGATTAGTTTTTTCTTTATTCATGAATAATTTAAGTTTTTCTGCTTATCCTAATATTAGAAATTTAAAAAGGAGGAAAAAGATGAAAACATTACAGAAAGTATGCTTGGTACTAACGATCATTGGTGCGCTTAACTGGGGACTTATCGGATTATTCGATTTCAATCTTGTTGCTACTTTGTTTGGTACTGATAATGTAATTACTAGAATTGTTTATGTTTTAGTAGGCATTGCCGGTATAATTAATATAGGATTGCTATTCGAAGATTTTGATAAATAAAAAGAGAACTCACTTTGTAGTTCTCTATTTTTCTAATATTCTGATATTTATCTTTTTATTTTTTGCTTCATAACTTAATCGATTATCTGTACCGTTAATGATTACGTCTACTTCATAGTCACCTACGGTATAATTTTTTAAGTCGATGGTTGCCGTGATTGTCGATGGATCTAATGATTCAATTACGGAAGCACTTCCTTTGACGATAACAGTAACCACATCGTCTCCTACAGCAGCGGCATTAACTTTTAGTGTTGAATCTAGATTGGTTGGTTGGACTCGGATATTGTTAATTTCTCTAGTAATACTATCATCTAAGGTAACTTTTACATTGACTGTTTTGGAACTGATATCTCGAATTCCAGATGGTTTTTCTAAGTTAATGTTGTATTCTTGATCTTCAGATAATCCTTCAACATCAATTTCTACTGGGATTGAATCTATTCCATCTAAGACTTCTTTATCACCATAAATAGTTACCTTATCAACAGAAGAAGTAAATTCTTTAATCGCTTTACCAAAAGCTACTTCACCCGTTGGGATAATTTCTAGATTAACTTCTTTACTTGGTGAAGAAATGGTAATAGAAGCTTCGATTTTTTCTGGTACAATTTCAACATCAACTGGTTGTCCTTTGGCGTCATAAGCAATTAATGGAATATCACTTAACGTAGTAGTACCTACTGACTTGTTCGCAATATTATCAACATCGATCAAGGCTTTTACGGTAGCTACTTCTTTTAATTTGTATTCGGCTCCTTTGATAATGACATCGTTACGATTTAAATCAATATTTTCGATAATCAATTTTTTATCGAGATGGTCACGATGAAGAATATCATAGTCTAATTCTCTAGTTTCTGATACTTTTTCATAGATTACGATCGTCGCACTAGATGGATCGATTTTGTAGTCGATTGATGACAAACGTTGATTGTATTTCAAATTTACTTTGTGACTACCAGGTTTTAATCCTCGTAAGTCAACAGAAACACTATTAGCTGGATATTGCTTTGCTAGATATAAGTCGGCTTTTCTACCGATTAGGGTAATATCAGCAGTAGTTGGTAATCCTTCGATTACATAAGCTTCTGAGTTATATTCGGCAACGACAGGAGTATTATATAAAATTTCTGCTTGTTTATTGATAATCGTATTCGAATTTTGATCGATGATAAAGAAGAAAATGAAGGCAAAAATCAAAGACAGAACGATTAGAGTCTGTTTTTTGTTGATAAATTTTTCTAGTTCTTTTCCATTATTTTTCGTGAAATCAGTAAGTGTTAGAATGCCTTTGGTAATAGGCGTAATTAACCATTTATCGAAAAACAATAATACTTTTTTAAATACTTTACATATTTTCTTCATATAAATCTTCCTCATCTAATTCGTCTAATACCTCATCTTCTTGTTTTGGACGTAGTTCATCGATCAACATCATTCTAACGTCATCTAAAGATAAGTTATAGAATAATTCCCCTTTTACTGCGATGGATAAGCGGCCAGTTTCTTCACTGACGACGACACTAATGGCATCGCTTTCTTCGGTGATACCTAAGGCTGCACGGTGTCTGGTACCAAACTTCTTATTAACTTTAGAACTGTTACTAGTTGGGAAAACAGCTCCCGCACAACTAATTCTATCCCCTTGGATAATTACTCCGCCATCATGTAATGGGTTGTTGGGGAAAAAGATAGAGATCAATAAATCGCTAGATAAATCAGCATAGATTTTCTTAGCTTTATCGATATAACTAGCTAAACTGGTGTCTCTTTCTAACACGATTAAAGCACCGATTCTGGCTTTTCGCAAATAATCTACAGCTTGGACGATTTCATATACTAGTCTTTCTCTTTCATCGACCGTTAATACTTTATGTCTTCCTAAGAGTTGAGTTCTTCCTAATTGTTCTAAGACATTTCTAATTTCTGGCTGAAAAATAATGATCAGAGCTAATGGTCCCCACATCATTACGTATTCTAGTAATAAGCCAATCGTCGTTAGTTCGAATACATCACTAACTACTTTTAAAATTAATAGAATAGCTACTCCTTTAAATAGTAAGGTTAACTTCACATTATTACGAATATTTTTTAAAATGTAATAAAAGATAAACCATACTAAGGAGATATCTATTATTTTCTTTATAATTACAATTATACTATCTAATGTCATTTTTTTCTTCCTTCCCTATGCTTTCTATTATAGCAAAAAAGCCACCTCTGGTAAAGTTGACACTTTTTCGGGGCTTATAGTTCGTCAATTTTGACATCGTCTGTAGAGCCGAAATCAATGACTTGCGTTAAATCTTCGGCTTTTGGTTCTGATTCTGTTTGTGGTTCTTCTGTCTCTTCTTCCACAATTTCTGGTACATCCAAGGTCGAACTATCGATTGTCATTACGGCATCACGTTTGTTGACATCTTCTTCTTGCGATGGTTCAGGCGCTGAAGCAGGCGTTAGCGTAATTGTCGATGATGAGCTTCCCTGTCCATCATCTTGAGTCTTTTCTACTGGTGTACCTACAATATGATCGGCTTTGGAATCAAAGACAATGGTATCTCCTCGCTGTTCAGTTTCTTTTGTGTGCACATAGGCAATTTTTGCTTGTTCTTCCTTGTAAGCCTTTATTTTTTCCATCATAAAACCAATAATGGCTAAAATAAGAACTACAGCAACTAAGGCTACTACTGTATAGACTGTTCCATCCAAAAAATCTCGATAGAAACTAATCATCTGTATCACACCCCTTTTGATCCTATTATGATTATATCATAGACTTTTTTATTTTAATAGAAAAAAAGCATCTTCTTTTTTGGAACTTCAATTTCAAAAGTAAATTGATATTTAAAATATAATTATACAATTTAGTAT
>UQRY01000038.1 GCA_900543675.1 uncultured Mycoplasmatota bacterium | reverse complement strand
CAGTGAGACATTTTCGCAAGTTAACACTTAAGACATTATCACAAATTAATCATATTATTTAACTTCTTCGTCAAAAGCTGGTTGACAATTTCTAGCCTTCATCTTATAATGAATATATAATATGGTGATAGTAAATGAGGAGTAATTTCTCGCATCATATGAAAAGAAGGGAAGGAAATTATGGAAGAGAGAAAACAAACAAATTCAAGTACGATTGTTTTAACGACAATAGGTATCATTGCGTTGGTAATCGTATGTATCGGAGGAAGTTATGCTTACTTTACAGCTACAGCTACTTCTAACGAACAAACTATTACAACAGGAACATTGACAACTAAGTATACATCTGGACAAGACATCAATGCATCTAATATTGTACCTACTGAAGAAGCAGGGGCTCAGCTTCATAAGTTTAGTGTACAAAATACTGGTAATCAACCTGCTACTTTGAAATTATCTTTAGTAGAGACTTCTTTGAAAAAAGGACAATCAGATACAACAAGTGCTAATTTAAAATGGGCATTATATAATGCTACTGATGCTTATGCTGAAGAAGGTGCGGCAATTGCAACAGGTGATTTTGCAACTGTTAATCCAACAACGCTATTAAAAGATAGTATTAGTATCAATGCTGGTACTACAGAATACTTTATCTTAAAAGTTTGGCTTGATGAAATTGATGTACCTCAAAATGAAGATCAAGGAATGACATTCTCTACAAAAATTCAAGCTGATATGCAATAATTAGAAAGGAAGAAAAGAAAGTGGAAAGAAAAAATAATAATAACAATAAAAATGTAATCATTGTTACAGTTGCTATTTTAGGCTTAATCGCTGTATGTATTGGAGGTACTTATGCATACTTTACTGCAACAGCTACTTCTAATCCACAAACGATTACGACTGGAACATTAACAGCAACTTATAATACTGGACAAGATATTAGCGCAACTAATATTATTCCAACAACTGAGGCATCTGCAACAGAACATCATTTTAATATTACTAATGATGGTTCGGATACTGCAGAGTTATCTTTATCATTTACTGAATTATCTTTAACTAAAGGTGGTGCTGGTACGCAATCAGCAAATTTAAAATGGGCATTATATGAAGTGAGTGATGATTCTTATACTGTATCTGATTCATCTATAGCTGGTGGTGATTTTTCTAATACATCATCTCCTTTAAGTATTAAAGATGCTATTTCAATTAATTCTAAAGAAACAAAATACTATGTCTTAAGAATTTGGTTAAATGAAACAGGTAGTGCACAAAACGAAGATCAAGGAATGACATTCAGTGCTAAGATTCGTGCTGATATGGAATAATTAAATGATGGATAATCAAGAGCAAACAGTAGAAAAAGAGAAAAAAAATAAAGCGGGGAAGGTTATTATTATTATCATTCTTCTTTTGCTTTTGATGAGTTTTACGATTGGTATTTCTTATCACTTTTTCTCTAAGATGAATGCTGATAGTGGTGATCATGATGTGATTACTACTGATGAAGTTACTGTGTTTTATTTGACTGGTCAGGATATTCATGTTGAAAATATGATGCCAGGATATGAAAAAGATGCGCCTAGACATACTTTCTCATTAGAGAATAATGGTAAGAGTAGCGAGCAATATACAATAGCATTTACCAATCTTCAATTACAACAGGAAGGTAAAGACATAGAATCCGCAAATTTAAAATGGGCTTTGTACGAGGCAGATGATGCTTATTCTGAGCAAAAGAAATTAGCAGCCGGAAATTTTTCAATTTCGGAATCGACATTACCTATTTTAGAAGATATTACGATCGAAGCTAGTGAAAAACAATATTATGTTTTAAAAATATGGTTAGAAGAGATCGAGGAAGTACAAAATGAAGATCAAGGATTGGATTTTCGTGCTCAAGTCGGTATAGGTTTGGTTAAATAGAAAGAAGGGATCGTTGTTATGCAAAAGAAAAAAATATTCATCTTAGTAATAGCGATTCTTTTTTGTTTGCTTATCATTGGTACGAGTTATGCCTACTTTGGTGCTTTTGGTCAGTCGAATGTTCAAAATTATTCAGTAGGGGATTTTTCCTTTACTTTGACAGAAGATAATGGTAAATTGACATTGGCTAGTAGCTATCCTATTAGTGATACCGAAGGAATAGCTACTAATCCTTATGTTTTTAGTGTTACTAATACAGGAGAGGTAGCCGCTAATTACCAGATTATATTAAAAGAAGACCAAGAAGCGATCGCGAACTGTGGCTGTACTAAAATTCTCGATATGAGTAATATCAAGTATCAGTTAGATGGTGGAGAAATAGGGGTATTGTCTTCTGGCGGTAACCAAGTTATTACTGAAGGCAGTTTAAATGCTAGTCAAAAAAAGACTTTCTCGTTACGAATATGGTTGAAAGAAGATAGTGGTAACGAAGTATTAGGTACACATTTTCATGGAAAGATACAAGTCGTTTTCTATTGATTAGTCAAGTAGATACTAGTTCATTTACTAGTATCTTTTTTCTATTTCTAAAAGTTTAATGAAAAATACACAAAATCATCTTTAAAAAAATAGAAAACTTTGATATGATTATAGAGTAAGTAGGGGAGGCTTAAAATGAAAAAAAGTGCAAAATCTAAGTTTAAAACGATAAAAAGTTTGCTTAGAGATAACTCTAGAAAATTAGGTAAAATCGATTGGATAATTATCGGGGTTATGGTAGTGGTTTATTCCATTATATCTTTCATTAATCTTGGTAGTTTTACCAATCCACAGACCTTTTTAGAGTTCCAATACAGTGGCGAAGAAGCTAGTTTTACTCTAGCTGAAGCTAAAGAAGTTTCGCATATTAGAATGTATGCAGGACCTGAAGTCGGTTCGTATGATATTTTTGTTTCTTCGGATGGAAATAATTATGAGCAGGCAACAACAGTAACACAAAATTCAGTTTTTGCTTGGAATGATTTTCAAATCGATAAGAATTTTCAATATTTGAAAATTATTTCTAAAAACGAAGGCAGTTACATTGGAGAAATTCAGCTATATGACAATTATGGTAATAAGATAGAATTAACGGCTGAATCAGAGACAGCTAAGTTGCTGATCGATGAAAAAGATACAGTACCAGCTACGATCAGTTATCTAAATAGTACTTATTTTGATGAAATTTATTTTGCGAGAAGTGCTTATGAATACGTTCATGGTATTCCGACTGTTGAATGGGTGCATCCACCACTTGGTAAGTTAATTATGGCTATTCCAGTATTATTATTTGGTATGTCGACATTTGCTTATCGTTTGATGGGAAATATTGCAGGTATTTTGATGATTCCTGTTATCTATGCATTAGCGAAAAATATCTTTAAGAATCGTAAATGGGCTATTTTAGCTGGACTTCTTATGATGTTTGATTGCTTCCATTTTGCTCAGACAAGAATGGGAACGGTGGATAGTTTCTTAGTACTGTTCATTATGTTATCGGCATTGTTCATGTATAAGTATATTGTCCTAGAAAATGATGCTAAGTTAAAGACGAAGTTAGTTAATCTCTTCTTATCAGGACTATTTATCGGTTGTGCGATAGCGACTAAGTGGACGGGATTTTATGCAGGACTTGCTCTTGCAATTGTGTTCTTTGCGAATATCATTTATCGTAATGTTGGTAAAGGTAAAGAAAAGGATAAAGATTTAGGAAAAATTATCTTATCTTGTTTCGTTTTCTTTGTTGGTATACCGCTCTTGATTTACGTATTATCTTATCTTTTATTCCCAATTGTCTATCCAGGTAAGGTAGAAGGAATAAGTGGATTGATCAAACAGACTCAAGATATGTATACTTATCACTCTACACTAGAAGCAACACATCCATTTACTTCGGAATGGTATACTTGGCCAGCTATGGTTAAACCAGTTTGGTATTATGTTGGTTACTTCGGTGGCGGTATGAAAGGAACAATTGTTGGTATTGGTAATCCAGCTATTTGGTGGTTTGGTATTATCGCTAGTATCTTTGTTCTTATTATGGCACTTCTTAGAAGAAAACGTGAAGATTGGTTTATCTTAGTATTTATTTTAGCTACTTGGTTACCATATGTCTTTATCGGTAGAATTATGTTTATGTATCACTATTTTCCAACGTTACCATTTATTATGTTAGCGATTGTTGCTTTAATTAAATTTATTACTGAGAAAATTAGAAATAACAGTGTATACTTATTCTATGTTGGCGTAGTTATTCTACTATTTACCTATTTTTATCCAGTAATCTCTGGTATGATTACTTCTGAAAAATATATCGAGACAATACGCTGGCTATCTAGCTGGTATTTCTAGATGTAAAAACGGATAAAATTTCAAGAATTATCTTTCAAGATAATTCTTTTTTTGTTATAATACTATTAGGTGATCAATATATGCAAATATATATGTGCATAGGACATGCTGCCTATGATATTACTTTGCCTGTTGAATCGTATCCGATTGAGAATACGAAGGTCCGAATTGCTCACGGTGTCGAGTGTGGTGGCGGGGCTGCGGCTAATGCGGCTTATCTGCTATCCAAGTGGGGAATGAAAACTTATTTTGTTGGTGCTGTTGGAAATGATTTGTATGGGGAAAGAATTAAAAATGAATTCAAAACAATTAAAACGAATATCGATTATTTAGAAACAACGGATACCTTTAGAACGACAACAAGTTACATTTTAGCTAATTCTGGTAACGGTAGTCGTACGATCATCGTTAGTCGTGATAAGAAAACAGGAGTTACGAATTTAGACTATGATGTCAAGCCAGATGTTATCTTGGTTGATGGGGAAGAGTTAGAAGCCTCTAAGAAAGTATTATTAGAAAATCCAAATAGTATAAGTGTAATTGATGCGGGTAACTTAAAACCTAATATTGTAGAACTCTGTAAGTATGTGAAATATTTGGTTTGTTCAAAGGATTTTGCTGAAGAATATACAAAGGAGAAAATTGATGTTAGTGACGAATCTTCTTTAATTAGAGTATATAAAAAGATTAAAGAGGATTATCAGAATACTTTGATTATTACTCTTGGAAAAGATGGTTCATTTGCAGAGATTAATGGTAAATATGAGCTTATTCCATCTTTAAAAATTGAAAAGCCAGTAGATTCTACTGCCGCAGGGGATATTTATCATGGGGCCTTTACTTACTTTATTGGAAATGGTTACGATCTATATAGTAGTATTCGCCTAGCTAATATCGCAGGGGCTTTATCTGTTAAATGTCTAGGTGGTAAGAATTCGATGCCAGAGTTGGATAAAGTGTTAGAAATAGGCGAGGAACTTGTTATATAGTCATTTGCCATCTTTAGATTTACATGGAATGGATCGGGAAATTACTAGAATACTAGTTAATGAATTTATTCGCGATCATTATAAAATGAAAACAGAAAGAGTAGTGATTATTCATGGGATAGGTACAGGAGTGTTAAAAAAGACAGTCCACGAAGAGTTACGAAAAAATAAATTGGTGGAAAGTTTTTACTTAGATTTTTTTAATATTGGTACTACTATAGTTACACTTAAAAACGATCAATAATTTAGTCAAAAGTTTGACAGTTCTTTAGGTTTGTGCTATAATACGACGCATAAAACCAAAGAGGGGGAGATTTATATGTATACAGAAGAAAGAAAAGGGAACTTATTAAAAGAGTTCTTGATGAAATTAATTTTAGTTATCATCTTTGTATTGCTATTAATTTGGTTAGTACCTTGGCCAAATATGGATAGCTACATCGAAGCTTTAAATCCGTTAAAGAGTCAGATTTTTAATGCAAATCTTCAAGAGATGAAAGATGCAGCGATTCTTTATTATACGGAAGAGAGATTGCCACAAGATATTGGGGATACCAAAACACTTACTTTACAACAAATGTTAGATTTAAAATTATTAGTTCCATTTGTTGATAAGGATGGTAATTCCTGTGATGTTACTAAATCTTATGTAACAATTGAAAAACAAGAAACTGAGTACTTATTGAAAGTTAACTTGAAATGTGGAGAAGAAGAAGATTATATCCTAGTTCACATTGGATGTTATGCTTACTGTACGTCATATGTGTGTGAGAAGGAAGAAAATGAACCTGTTAAACCAGGTGATATTATTCGACCTACTGCTACTCCAACATCAACACCTACAGCAACACCGACAACTACACCAACGACAATTCCAACACCTACTGAGTGTCCTACATGTACACCTTGTCCAACGTGTCCAACATCAACACCAACAAACACACCGACGGACACACCGACAACGCCACCTACAGACGATCCGAAAGCGTGTGAAGTTATAGATGGTAAGTATTATGGTAAAGACGGTACCGAAGTGGATGAAGCCACTTGGATAAAAGAATGTACGGAGCCTACACCAACGACAACACCTACTACTACTCCAACACCTCCACCAACTGATGAACCTGATAAAGAATGGGAGTATCGTTATAAGAAATATACACCAGCTTATTGTGCTAATTGGTCAAGTTGGTCAACGAAGATGCTCAAAGAGGGCGAAACATTACGAACTGAAAATACCATCTATAAAGTAGTAGAGGATTTAGGTATTAAACGTGTTCAAGTTGGTACTATTAGCCCAGTATATCAAAAAGTTATTGTTACACATGATGAGCAATATCAAGTTGGTACTCATGATTATAAAGTATGTACTGAATATAATTATGTAGTTAGTGGTGGTACTCTATATCAAATTACTGGTGATTGGACTTATACCAATAATTATTATCGTGGTTATAATCCACCTGCTGATACAGCAACTTCTCGTTGGATTTTTCAAGGTGTTGACTTTGACCAATGTGGAGATAACTGTACTAACCATCCATATGTTGTTTATAGACAGCAAGTAAGAGGTGGTACTGTTCAAGCTGGTGAACCTTCAATTAGTGCTACTTGTACTAAGGTTGAAGTCAGATCAATCCCTACATATATTACTAGGACGATTACTGAAACTAAGACAATATTAAAAGAACCAGAAAAACCTTTATATGGTGATATTCATTTCTATCGTGAAAAGACTTGTACAGATGTAAGACAGGCATCTTACAATTATGTATGGAGCCATTATAATGATACAAATTTATTAGGACAAGGTTATGTTTATACTGGTGAGTATAGAGAGAAAAACTAAGGGGTGAATCGTTATGGAAATTAAGAAATTTAGTGATATAGATAATCGTGAATACAGATCACAGATAGCTGAAGTATATGCTCTTACTAATGATAAGAACAAAGTACCAGGTACCACAACTGCTAATTGCTTGAATGAAGTGTTTATTATTCTTAAAGATGGCAGTTGGGATCACTTTGTAGCTAATTCTAAAGATATTAATGCAAGAACGGAGGAAACTACAGATTTCCTTCGCCTTCTTGAAAATTGGAGTAATCAAACAGGTGTAACTTTATCTGAACCTTATTTTAGACAATTACAATTAGGAACACAAAATAAAGAAAAACAGAGATTGATTCAAGAACTTCAAGATGATTACCAAGATTTTTTATCTCAAGATTCTGAGGATTACGAAGATGAAGATTCTAAAAAACCGTTATCTTTTGGTAAAAAAGCAGCTATAGCCGCAGGTGCTGTTGGCTTAGCAACTGCAATCGGTGTTGGTGGAGTTGCTGGGTATAATCATTTTAAAAATCGTAATGATGCCATAGAAACTCAAGCTGATGAAAATACACTTACCAAGCCAGATATGGAAGGACAAACATGGGATTATTATGTGGAGAATGCTGTTGACAGTACTCAAAAACAATTCTATACAACTCTCGGTGATTGGTTAACGAATTTTAATAATTCTGCTTCATGGATGTCTAGAACAAACAATGCTGGGCAAAGTTCTACTTTTGGTTTAACAGCCAAAGAAGGCGCAAGCTTGATGCTTAGATTTAATGAGTATACAGATGAAGAGATGATTACTATCTGTAATGGTATGAATATTAATGCCGATGAAATTATGGAAGAAAGTAATCATGCAATTGAAAAATTAATTACTTATTATACAGTTAGTGGAACACCAACCGGTATTGATACTTTATTTAATGATTCTCATGACAAAGAAGTTATTCAAGCGTTTGAGCAACATCACCAACAAGTAATGTCAGCTACAAACGACGACGAAAAAGAATCTTTGATGCGCGCAGAAAAGCAAATGTTCTATGATTACTTTAACAGTGATGTTGAAGGAAAAGAGACTAAAGCAGAAGCGGCATCTACTTCTTACTTATTAAGAACAATTTTACCGGCTGATACGATTATTTCTCAACTTAATCGTTATCATGACACGGAAGCAATTTATAAAATCGGTTCTAGTGAGCCAATTAATGTAACAACTTCATTATTTGGTGAGCAAATGATGTGTCAATTTGAACTTGGTTGGGAAAATTTTGATCAAGAGGCTTACCTTGGTGAACTTGGTTATAGTAGTAATAAGTATTATGTAAAAACAGATGGTGTAAAAAGAAGTATCGCAGATATATCTTGTGGCGAACAAGAAAAGAAATTAAGAGATGGCGATAGTTATCGTTTAGAATTGACTGAAACTAATGCTGCTGTAGATACGGCTATTCAAACAATGAAATTGACTTTACAAGCAGATAATAAGTATTCAGAAGAAGAAATTAATCAGATCATTAATCAAATGGAAAATAATCTTAACGATGGAAAAGGTTATAATTCTATTGATGAACTTACAGAGTATACATATGATCGTGATTTGATTGAAGCAATGCTTGATCAAAAATTAAAAGATTTAAATAAATTTCCTGCTTATGCAGATACTTTTGATGAAGTAATCGAAGATATGTTCTTAAAACAAGTTTCTGTTAAAGGAAGTTCAAAAGGATCTTCATCAGGTGGTGGAAGTACTGTAAAATCTACTGGTGGCCAAAAGGTAGAAACTACAAATCCACAGGAAGCAGAAGCTGCATTACAGGCAATGGGTGTTTCTCCAGAGGTATCTGAACAAATGAGAATTGAAGCAGAAGAAAAAGCTGCTGCCGCTGTCGGAGCAGAAAGAGATACTGAAGAGGTAAAACAGAAACATGAGCAGCAAAATGAATTAGAAGAAGTTGAATATCAAAATATTTATAATGCTACTTTTAATTATTTTGCCGGTGAGAATGTTAAAAAGGCTACTATAGCATTTGATAGTAGTTGGGCTACTTCTTCAGACACAAGAACTCGTGAATCATATGAAGCAGGTAAAGCAGGCGGTTTATCTTATAAACAACAAAAAGAGGCAATTAAGAAAGAACCAACAACTGGTGGAGAAGTTCAAATTGACGAGGAATTAAAGGATCAAAATGTTGATGTAGATAATGCAAGTACCGATAAAGGAAATTCAACAGGTCAAACATTTGAAGATTTTATTAATCAAAGTAATAGTGAAGATCCAAATAAAGGAAATACTGTTCCTAGTGGGGATTCAGGACAAAGTGTTATTCCACCTTCGCCAGATGAGTTAAACGATAAAGAAAATAGTAACAATAATAACAACAACAATAACAATAATAATAGTGGTAATACTGGTGGTAGCGGAAATACTGATTCTAACGAGGGAATTACGAATAATCCAGGTGACTTTGCACCTGTAGTACCAGATGACACTACAGACGGCATGACACAAAATCCAGATGGAACATATGGCGGGGAAACCCAGATTGATAATGCTATTCAAGAAAGTATGAGTGCACAACCTGCTCCTGAAGTTCCTTCTGAAGCACCTACGGAAGCACCTTCAGAGACTCCTTCTAATGAGATTACAGAATCTACGCCAGAAACTCCTGCAGTAGCTGAAACTGCACCTAGTACTACTGTTGATCAAGCAATTGATGCTGTAGTAGAAGAGACAGCTCAGCAAATTTATGAAGAACAAACTATGGGTGGAGAAGTTGATCTTTCTGAAGAATATGAAGGTTTAGAAGATTATATTTCTAATCTTGGATCAGAAGAAGTAATTACGCCTGAAGAAGCAGAAACTGTTAAGACAATTAAATAATTAGTTAAGTATATATATAAATCAAAAAAGGGAACTTAGTTATTGAGGTTCAATGTCAAGTAGTGTTGGTGGAGCCAAAACTTATGATAAATGAACTATG
>UQRY01000037.1 GCA_900543675.1 uncultured Mycoplasmatota bacterium | reverse complement strand
AAATAACGAAAAAACTAGTATTAGAAAATGATATCATTGTAAGTGAAACATTAAAAGTAAAAGAGATGATTGAAGAAAAGAAGTTTTCTAAATCTCTAACTGATGTTCGTTTATCTGAGATATGTCGTGTATTAGAATATAAGGCTAAGTATTATGGAAAACGATATATACAGATAGACAGCTATTATCCAAGTAGTCAAGAGTGTAGTAAATGTGGGTATAAAAATGAGAAAGTAAAAGAATTATCAGTTAGAAACTGGGTATGTCCAGAATGTGGAAGTTATCATGATAGAGATATTAATGCTAGTCAAAATATATTATTTGAAGGAATAAAGAAATATGTAAAAGAGCTAATATAGTCGAGAAAAAAATACAGATAAAAGTAAGAACAAAAAACTACGGTAGCGACTATCGGAAGTTAAGTCTGTGGAGAATAAAGGTTACTTTATCGATGAAGCAGAAAGCCCAGGAGGCAACGACTGGGACATGAAAAATTTATTTTTCATTTTGTTCTAAATTTCTCCCTTATGGTATTTTAGTATAGCTATTAGAACGAGCAAAGTCAATGTAATTGATCTGCAGTAAAAAATTTAGTTTGATAGGAAAAGAATTTTGTCAGTTAGTTATTTCTTGTCTGATGGATGAGTGGGGCAATTATGAATATGAATATAAAAAGTAAAAGGTAAAATAAATTATTATTGAGTTTAACTATAGAAAGTTGTCAATATTTAATAGAAAGTATATTAGCATAATAGAAATTGAAAAAAAATAATAGCTTTTTTATAAGTAGCATGTTATAATAGCGTAAAACGTTGACGAAAGAATATTATCTAGTTAGCATCAGAGTGAGCTTGGTATAGTGTGAACAAGTGATGAGACTATTTAATTCCTACTTTCTGAGTGAGATGAAAACATTTTCCGGAAAAATTTCCGTTATCATGATTAAAGAAAAAGAAAAGGATGGCACCGTCATATTTGACTCCTTGTGTCATTCTTTTTTTTGTTTATAGGAGGACATTATGAAACTTAGTCAATTAAACATGAAGAAGATCAATTTAGAGGATATTGATTCTCATTATTCAGGTCAAGATATTTTACTTAAATTAGGGGAGTTGTATCAATTTGAAAGTGGTATTTATGGATATGGTAATCTCTGGGTAAAATTAGAGAGAACAGTTGAAAATATCATTATTGAAGAATTAGATAAGAGAGGCTGTATTCAGGTAGAATTTCCTAAACTTCAACCTAAAAAAATTTGGGAACAATCTAATCGTTGGGATATGTATACCAAAGAGGGAGATATTATGTTTACTTTGAAAAACAATTTAGGGGAATATGGTTTAGCACCTACAGCGGAAGAATGTGCCACTTTGTTTGGAGCTAATCGTTTACCTTCTTATAAAAATCTTCCTGCGATTTATTATCAAATTGGGGAAAAATTTAGAAAGGAAATTCGGGCAAGAGGGTACTTGTTTAGACCTCGTACTTTTGTGATGATGGATGCTTATTCGTTTGACAAAAGTGAAGAAGATATGAAAAAAACATATCAGTTGATGCATGAAGCGTATATGGCGATTTTTGCGCGACTTGGACTTAAAATTATGCCTACTGTCAGTGATAATGGAGTAATTGGTGGAAGTGTAGCCGAAGAGTTTCAGATAGCTACTCCTTTAGGAGAAGATGAGATTCTATTTGACGAAGAAAATGGAATTGGGATTAATCGTGAAGTACTTGATTTTCCTAATCGTGATGATTATTTAAAACAACTTGGTGTTACTCATGTAGAAGCGTTGAAGTCCTATACTACAGTAGAATTAGGGAATAATTTTCAACTAGGAACCAAATATTCTACTAGTATGAAATTGTTTTTTAAAGATGAAGATGGCGTAGATAAACCTTATTATATGGGGTGTTACGGAATTGGATTAGGAAGGATTATTGCTTGTTTAATCGAAAATAATCTTCTTTATGAAAATGATAAATTGAAGGGATTTGCACTACCTTATTCTATTGCTCCTTATAAAGTACAAATTATTTATCAAACCGATTATCAGCTTCAGGCAGAAAAGTTATATCAACAACTAGAAGAACATCACATTTCAGCAATACTTGATGATCGTAAAGATTTGGGAATTGGTAACCGAATTAAAGATGTTTATGTTCTTGGAACACCAAAAATGATCGTTATCGGTAAAAAATTTGATGGTATTCATTATTCGGTGGAAGATACTAAGACGGGCATAGTAGATTCAGTTAACATTAGTGATATTGTCGATTATTTTGA
Source organism: uncultured Mycoplasmatota bacterium (assembly GCA_900543675.1). GTDB lineage: Bacteria > Bacillota_I > Bacilli_A > RF39 > UBA660 > Alloscybalousia. Next base: position 8,594 of record UQRY01000037.1, on the reverse strand, counting down.
AAAAAATGGAAAAAACAGGTAATTGATTTTACTTAGTAAAATGTGATTATTTTAAACATATTTTTTTCTCCTATAAATACCAATTATATTTTTTTAATTGGTAAACATACTAATAAAGAAAGGAGGAAAAATATGTTTTTTAAATGGATGAAGTTTGGCGCTATCTTTTTAGTTGTCTTTTTAATTCCTTTGATGAGGCCACAGGCACTTAGTACAGTTCATACCCAAGAAGAATTAAAACAAGCACTTTCAGATACTTCTGTTTCGACAATTACTTTAGGTAATGACATTGAAACAACTGAAAAGATCAATATTATGCGACCAGTCACTGTAGATGGTAATCATCATACATTACGTTATGTGGGTACTTTTGGTAGTTCTGGTAGTAAGGATAATACAGTTTGGGGCGGCATTTACCTTTTACAAGTTTATAAAACGGAAGCAACAATTAAAAATATTCGTTTAACTGGCGGGAATGCAGGCCTTCTAGTAAATGGCTCTAAAGTAACTTTGGTTGGTACAATTGATGTTTCTGGTAATGGTTTTGGTGGAATTGAACTTGCTCAAGGTAGTGGGGTAAATGCAGTTTCTCATTTGGTTTTAGATGATTCTGCGAAAATAGTTAATACTACAGAGACATCAGATAAGCCGACACTTTGGGTACCGAAAGATTCTGATCCAGCAGTTATTGAACAAGATGGACTAACTCAGACGGTTAATCCTGAACAAGAACTTACGTTAACGGAAATTAATTCCTTATTTGAAGTGATAGTTAATCCATCAACTAATGATTCTATTTACCTTTATGTTATTTGTTTAATTTTAGGTAGCTTCGGTCTTTTGTTTACTTTTAGGAAGAAGACTATTTAAAGAAACTTGCTTTTCACGAGTTTCTTTTTTTATGAGTTTAGCGTGGACTACCATTCGTAATCCAAAATTATTTTGACAAGTAGATAAGGTTAAAATTTTATCGTTTACGTTTAGTGTGGTGTTAAATTTGTAGATACTTCTTTCTTGAATTGTTTTTAGAAAGGTATTAAAATTTTCGGCGGTAAAATGAGTTGTAATATAATAGTTTTCTTGTTCAATAGTGTAAACGCTGATGATTTGCCAGATTGTATTTTCTTTTGGTGTGGAGAGCCTAATGATGTGATTTTCTTTTTGTTGATACCAAGTTTCTTGTAATGTGTTTTTTAATGTTCCAAACATACTACCATCTAGTCGCCCATGTCCATAAAAAACAGTATTTTGATTAAGTGCGTCTAAATTATTTCTAAAATCTGAAAAAATCCAGCCAGATTCACTAGTACTGTTATCAAAAGCATGTTTTAAATAGTAGGTATTATTGTTTGTTTGAACGATGGGATAATCGATATTGGTTCCCATTACTTCAATCCAAGCTACTGTATCTTTATTTTCTTGAATTAATTTATCAAAATTTATTTCTAAAAAAGGAGTATTAGTATATAACCAGTAAGAATCAGATACATCATGAGGGGGATTGATTAATGTATTTTGGTTGTGGTTGTTTTTCTCTGTTTTTCCATTTTTCTCTTGAAGTTTCTGATTTAGTATTGTTATTTTTTGATTAGTATTGTACCAAGTGTAGATGTGAAAAATGCCAACTAAAAATAAAGCTAAGCTAATAGTAAATAGACAGATTTTTTTTCTTTTTTTCATAGTATCCTCACTATTATTTTTAGTATATTTAATTATTTTATACGAAACATCATACTTTCTAAATGGAAAAGAAGTAACAATTAGAAAATGAAAAATTGGAAAGTTGGAAAGATAAAAAGTTATAGAAATTTAATGTGTTTAGTTAGTGAGTGTGTTCATGTTACAATTAATAGGAATTTCTGGTGATGGCTTATTACGAATTAAATTTTTAGGAGATAAGAACAGTTTTTTTGATGAAGTGATGTTTCAAGATGTGTGACTGGAATATAAAAATTTATTTTTTCTCTTTGTTCTGATTGGTTATTAATCATATTCTAATTGTATGTTATAATGTTACTAGCCATTTTTGGTTATACTAATTTTGAATAGGATAGAGGAGAAGTCAATGAAAAAGGTATTCATGGGAATTATTTTTATTATCATTATTTTATTATTAATAGGTGTTAGTTCCTTTTTTCAAGTAGAAGAATATTCTATTCAGGGAACGATTACAGATATCGATGATGAGTTAATAATTCTACAGAGCGACGATGAGAAATATCAATTTTCTTTAGTTAATGTTTCTTATGACGAAGAATTAGAACAGTTGTTGAATGCTCAGGTAGAGATTAGTTATCATCAAAAGTTAGAATCTTATCCTGAGATTAATATGGCGACAAAATTAGTAGTTATTCAATTGGATGAACTTTCTTCTCTTCCGAAGGAATATCGCGATGATGGTATTTTTCAAGACTATTATGTTTCTGCTTACGAAACGTTACAAACATTAAGCTTGGAAGAAAAAGTTGGTCAGATGATTCTAGCTCGATTAGAGGAAGAAGAAGCTATCCATGCTGTTCAACAATATCATCTAGGTGGCTTTGTTTTATTCGGACGTGACTTTAAAGATAAGACAAAAGAACAGGTTCAACAGATGATTAAAACAATTCAAGAAGCTTCATCGCTTCCTTTGTTTATGGCTGTAGATGAAGAGGGTGGTACGGTAGTGAGAATCAGTAGTAATCCATTACTTGCTGAATCACGTTTTTTATCTCCTCAGAATGTATATCGACAAGGCGGAATGGAAGCTATTCATCAAGATACTAAAGATAAAGCGACCCTATTAAAAGAATTGGGATTAAATATTAATTTGGCTCCAGTTGCTGATGTTTCTACTGATCCGGCTGATTATATTTATTCTCGAAGTTTTGGCCAAGATGCTACTCATACTGCTGATTATGTTGAACAAGTTGTCACTTGGTATCAAGAAGAAGGATTAGCTTGTACACTAAAACATTTCCCAGGTTACGGAAATAATAAAGATACTCATCAAGGTATCGCTATCGATGAACGAGATTTTTCTACTTTTTTAGAACAAGATTTTTTACCATTTGAAGCAGGAATTGAGGCAGGAGTACCTAGTATTTTAGTTTCTCACAATATTGTAAAAAGTATGGATGCTACTTATCCAGCTTCTTTATCTAAAGAAGCTCATCGTATTCTTCGAGAAGATTTAGGCTTTACTGGGGTAATTATGACTGATGATCTTGCAATGAATGCTATTCAAGAATATACCCATCATCCAGCTGTAGAAGCAGTTTTAGCAGGTAATGATTTGATTATGGTGACGGATTATGCTACTAGCTATCAGGAAATTTTACAAGCTGTGCAAGAAGGAATTATTTCAGAAGATGTAATTAATCATGCAGTATTTCGTATTCTTGCTTGGAAATATCAAATGAATTTAATGCCACTTGACAAATAATCTTGTAATACTTCTTTGCTTTTTAAAGTAGTTATGTTATGATAGAAATATAATGAGAATGTGAGGTTTTTAATGCAAGAAATAATTATTTCTTTTATGGATCAATTTGGCTATTTGGGAATTATGCTATTGGTCGCTTTAGAAAATGTTTTCCCACCAATTCCTTCGGAAGTTATTTTGGCTTTCGGTGGCTTTATGACAACGTATACTTCTTTACATGTTGTTGGTGTAATTATCAGTGCGACTATTGGTTCAGTGGTTGGAGCGATTATTTTATATTTTATTGGTAAATTACTGAATAAAGAACGTTTGATTAGTATCGTATCTGGTAAAGTAGGAAAGATACTTAGATTGAAACCAAAAGATATTGAAAAAGCCGATAAATGGTTTGATGAACGTGGAAATGTTGCAGTGTTCTTTTGTCGTTTCGTTCCTATTGTTCGTAGTTTAATTTCTATCCCAGCTGGTATGAGTGATATGCCTATTCGTTCGTTTCTATTATTTACAACGATTGGTACATTGATTTGGAATACCGTTTTGGTTATACTAGGTAGTAAGATGGGAGAAAATTGGACAAAGATTGTCGATTTTATCAGTGAATACGCTTCTATTACGTTGGTCGTTCTAGTTATTGGTTTTATAGCCTTTGTTGCTTGGTTTTATTTTGGAAGACTTCATAAGAAGAAAAAAAGACGTTAAAAAAAGAAGAAATACGAATTTCTTCTTTTCATTATTTAGAATAATTTAATAAGGAGATTGCTTATGAAAATACTACATGGTTTGTTTCGATTGGTTTTTAGCCGTTTTACTTTGGCTCTTTGTTCTCTAGCTTTACAAATTGCGATTATTTTTATTGGCATCTCTTTTTTTAGTGAATATATCGTATGGTTATTTGGTGGTTTCACTACATTAAGTATTATCGTTGTTATTTATATTTTGAATAAGAATCAGAATCCTTCTTATAAAATTGCCTGGATTATTCCGATTTTAGCTTTGCCAGTTTTAGGTGTTTTACTTTATCTTTTTGTCCATACACAAGTTGGAGTAAAAGCTATTCATCGTCGATTATTAGAAGAGAGGAAAATGACTAAGAAATTTCTTGTTCAAAATGGGAAAGTTGTAAGGGAAATTAAAAAGCAGGATGAGTTAATGGCTAGTACTGTTCATTATATGCATCAAGTTGCGGGCTTTCCCGTTTATCGAGGATTAAATACATGTTATTTTCCTTTTGGGGAAGATAAATATCAGGATTTATTAATGGAATTGAAAAAGGCGAAGAAATTCATTTTCTTAGAGTATTTTATCATCGGACGAGGTAAGATGTGGGACTCTATTTTAGAAATTCTTAAAGAAAAAGTAAAAGAAAATGTTGAAGTAAGAGTCATGTATGATGGAATGTGTTCTATTGTACTATTACCTTATGATTATCCTAAGCAGTTGAAGAAAATGGGAATTTTATGCAAAGAATTTATGCCGATAAAACCAGTTGTTTCTACTCATCAGAATAATCGTGATCATCGAAAAATCTGTGTAATAGATGGTAGAGTTGCTTATACTGGTGGAGTGAATTTAGCGGATGAATATATTAATCAAAAAGAACGGTTTGGTGTTTGGAAAGATAATGCGGTTAAAATTGAAGGTGAAGCCGTAGATAATTTTACCATTATGTTTTTGGAAATGTGGAATGTAGATTCTACATCTGGTTATGAAGAATACGGAAAATACTTAGGTTATAGTCGAGAGGTATCAGAATTAAAAATGGATGGTTATGTGATTCCTTTTGGGGATAGTCCTTTGGATAATCAGGCAATTGGAGAGAATATTTATTTAGATATTTTAAATCAAGCAAAGAAGTATGTTCATATTATGACTCCTTATTTGGTGTTGGATTATTCTTTGATGTCGGCATTGATTCATGCAGCGCAAAGGGGAGTTGATGTAGTAATCATGATGCCTCATATTCCTGATAAGAAATTAATTTATTATTTGGGTAGAAGTTATTATGCTGATTTAATCCAGAATGGAGTGAAGATTTATGAGTACACGCCTGGATTTGTTCATGCGAAGATGATGGTTAGTGATGATGAAAAAGCGGTAGTAGGGAGTATCAATCTAGATTATCGTAGTTTGTATCTTCATTTTGAATGTGCTTGCTTATTCTACCAAACAAAGGCGATTTCTCATATGGAAAGTGATTTTCAAGAAACACTAAAACAGTGTCAAAAAATTCAACTATCTGATGTTTTTCATTATCCACTTTGGAAACGAGCAGTTGGTAGAGTACTTAGGTTTTTTTCTCCTCTATTGTAGAAATTTTGATGATCGATTCACATATAGTGTATTGGTGAAGCATAGTGAAGAAAAAGCTTATATGGTGTTTTGGAGTTTTCTTGCTCCTTTTTTTCGTGTGGTTAGCGCTTAAGAAAGATACTTCTTCTTTACCTTTAGCTAGAGAGAGTATTTCTGTTTCTAATGAAGAAGTGATGAAATTATCTTCTAGTTCTAGTGATTTATCACAACCTTATTTCTTAGAGGTCTTTTATCCAGTTACCGATTATGAAGTTCTTAATCAACAGATTCAACAAATGATTACGAATTATATCGATGACTTTGAACAGTCACTTTCTCCTGATACCATTCAAAATGATCAAATGTATTCCTTGATGATTTCTTATGAAACATATGAATATCCACCATTTGTGTCTTATAGGTTTACTATATTTATGGATACTGGTGGAGCTCATCCTAATCATTTTTTATGGACGGTAGTTTTTGATCAGGAAGAGGAAAGAATTATTTCTATTGCGGATCTTGAAAAGAAATATCCAGCGATATTGTCTATTTTTTCTCGGTATAGTCGAGAAATATTAATGGATAATCCGGGAATTGTCAATAGTTCGATGTTGTTTGAGGGGACTAAACCTACTTTAGAGAATTTTTCTCATTTTGTGTTTACTTCTCAAGGAATACTTATCTTTTTTGAACATTATCAGGTAGCTCCTTATAGTTCAGGTGAATTTCAAGTATTAATTCCTTATGAAAAAATAAAAAAGGGATAATTGGTACAAACGCACCAACCAAAAATCTTTATGGTACATAGAGTATAGTGGGTGATGTTTATGTTAGATTGGTATTTATTACAAGTAATATTAGTAATTGCGATTGCCTGTAGTACGATAACGGTTGCTTTTATTCAGAAAACAAAGAAGTTTTGTCGAAATAGTCGTTGTATTACGCTTTATAGTTTTATCGTCAATATGTTGTTTGGGTATTTCTTTTCTATGACGTTTGCGAGTATCGACTATGTTAAGAGTTTATGGGTAGGTCTTTTTAGTTTTATTGGTGCGGATACGATTTATCGTAATTTAGAAGGTAAGCTATCTTCTTATTCCGATTTAGTTGTTCGTAAGCCGGCAGATGATAACGGTACGGCTACAGATACCGATAATGGCCAACAGGATTCTTCTGAAGAGTCGAATGCGCCTAGTGATGAAGAGATTATAGGGGAGATTCATTATGAGTAAAAATTATATGATTTATCCCTTAAAAACGATGAGAATTACACAAAGCTATCATGGAGAAACTTCTCATCGACCACATTGGTATCAGGCAACGGATTATCGTGATTATCCGATTGATGATGGTGGGGTAGATAGTGGTATGGATCCGATTTACTGTCCTTGTGATGAGATGCAGGTGACTGCGATTCGCGGATTAGGTAATGCGAGTGTGACCAATACCATTTGGTTGGTTTCTACTTCGCCGGTTGTTGCACCAACCTTTAATGATGTTGCGTTTATGACCCTTACTCATTCCAATGACCAAGATTTAAGTCGGATTAAAGTAGGGGATATATTTAAACGAGGTGAAGTAATTTGCCACGAAGGTTCGAATGGCGCATCAAGTAATCATATTCATATTGTAGCTGGGAAAGGATATTGTGATACTTGGATAGAAAATAGTAATCATAAATGGGTAATGAAAGGCGAATGTCTTCCGCCAGAGGATGTTTTCTTTTTAGATCCTAGTTTTACTAAAGAAGTATTTGGCGGTTCTCTTCCTTGGGTAGAGATACCAGATGAACTTAGTTATGTGGGAACTCCTGTTCCTAGAGATTCTACAGTGGATCAATTAGAAGTACTGGTTACAAATTTACGAGCTCGTCGTGATCCTAATTTACAAGGAGAAATTTTAGGATACATTCAACCGGGTATTTATCCATATACGGAAGAAAGTGATGCGGATGGTTATCATTGGTATAAGATTGAGTCTTATTGGATCGCTTATCAAGAAGGTTGGATAACTCTATATCCAAAAACGCTTTCCCCTGAAGAAAATCAACCGGAGGAAATAAAACCTAGATTAATTTTTACTTGTCGTCAAACGGGAAAATATTTAATTTATCTACAAGCAGGTACTAAATTATACTTGGAATAGACGTCACATGAATAAAAGAATTGTATGAAAAAGATACAATTCTTTTTGTATACTGTGTTTTCTTTTATCTTGTTTCATGTAAGTAATATTTATTTTTGAAGTTTCTTCTGTCATACCTCTTATATGTAAGTATACTTGTATTATAGTAATTGATAAGGTAGGGGTAGTATGGAAAATAAAAAAGGGTTTACTTTAGTTGAATTGTTAGCCACCATTACGATTTTAGGAATTTTGTTGGGAATTGCGATTCCCTCTGTTATGGGATATATGAATAGAGGAAAGGAGACATATTATCATTCACTAGAAGATAGTGTGTTAAACTCTGCACGTGATTATCTAATTGATTATCGAAGATTATATCCTCGTGAGATTGGAAGTACGATTAGTATTAATGGTGACGAATTAATCAACAATAAATATATTACTGATATCGATGATGAAGATGGGAAAAAATGTGATGCTACTGTAATTGTAGAGAAGACAGATAAAGATGAATATGACTCTCATGTATGTTTAAAATGTGGTGATAATTATTCTTCTAGTGATGAATCATGTGATAGGATTGGTGATTCTGGTACGACTAGAAATTATGTAATTGAGGTTGAGGATTTTCCTACTGAAGTTCGGCAAGGTGATGATTTGACTTTGCCTAAAGGAAAAGTATATGCGTTAGAAAGTCAGGATAAACGCATGAGAAATTGTGCGTTTTTTATGTTAATATATATGTAAGGAA
>UQRY01000036.1 GCA_900543675.1 uncultured Mycoplasmatota bacterium | reverse complement strand
GAGATCTATTCAGACTACGGTTTTATCCCTTAAAAACTACAACATAGCGAAAAAATTAAAAAAATATCTATTTTTTTAAGACGGATTACCTTGGACGTAGAATAATAATAGTAGAGGTGATAAGATGAAATTTAATAAAAGTATAACTGGTTTTGACAACGAAAATGAAATCGCTGAAGACTTAAATGACAAGTTCATCACGGAACTAAATTCATTGTATAGAATGTTTATCGAAGATCTATATCCTAATTGTCAAAGTAACGAAAAAATTAGTTGTTGGGTAGATGAAACGAGAAAAAAATATGATATTGTGATTTCTATAGGCGGACTTAACCGCTATATTAGTATAAAAAAAGGAGCTAAAAACTCTGTACACATGGAAGGAATATCTAGTTTCATTCACTTTTTAATTGAAAATCATGTAAAAAGAGAAGCAATAATCGAATATTTAAAATATCATTATGGGGATGGAACTACGAATGGAACAGGAGTAAAGCGAATATCTGCGACAGAATATAAACAAAAATATCAAGAACAAATCGACATGATTAATGAGGAGTTTAATCAAAAAGAACTTTTACTTAAGGCGATTGATCGTTTTGTTTTATCCGGAAACTATAGTGATATAACAATCGATGGAATATTATTTGGAGTAAGAGATGATTTCATCTGGATAAAAAAAGAGGATATCATCAAAATAATTCTAGCCAAACGAAGTACTTATTCAACAGGAGTACATTTTGGCCCGCTTACTGTTCAACCGTTAGATCGTTGTTTAAATTATAATCCTAAATATGAAAAACAAAGATTTTGTGTACAAATTAAGTGGTATAATTTAGCAGATGATATTATTCAAATCATGAATGAGCATGTAATGAACAATAGATAAAATTTTTTAAAAGAAGAAGTAAGTTAAATAAAGTGATAAAACTTTTTGATGTAGAATACTAAAGAAAAAAAGACTCAACTTGAGTCTTTTAAGCTTTTTATAAAATAAATGTTATAACATGAGTTTCAAAGTAAAATATTATCGTTATTCTAAAATTTCCCTAATTAGATAAACAAGTAATATAACCAGTCCAAAGAGAAACCCATTATTAGTCAGACACCCCATCTTCCAAACTGAATACGGGGGGATAAAAAAACAGACTCAGTTGAGTCTGTTAAGTCATCTGGAGCGGATGAGGGGAATCGGACCCCCGTATTCAGCTTGGAAGGCTGGGGTTCTACCATTAAACTACATCCGCAATTATATTATCAACCTCTTTTGAATAGGCAGACTTAAGAAAGCCTTCCCAAGCTGCCAACTTCTACTAATAAAAGCTGTTGACAATATCCATTATACCATAATCAAATAAACTGTCAATAAAAAAGTGAAAAAAATTATAGATTTTAAAAAAATAAAGCTAATACCCTTCAAAAAAGCAAGTTGAAAAGACCCAAATAATTAAGTACCATCAAATTTTTTATACCTTATTTCCACATATTTAATTACTTTCATTATCATTGATTTTTAATTTGGACTTATTCTTAATACTCACATCTTCTTTACTTGGTCCCTCAATTAAATTACCGTCGATGTCAAATCTAGAACCGTGACAAGGGCAATCCCAGGTTTTTTCCTTTTCATTGAAAGCAAGATTACATTTCATATGAGGGCAAACAATATCGACAATATGCTTCACTCTGTTTTCATCAACATAAACCCCATATTTTTTCCCTTTTACAGGAACAACATATACGTTTTCAGGATAAAAATAAGGACTTGCTAGTACTTTAGTCTGCCAATATGCCTTCAAATAATGAAGACCAGTAGTCAAACTCTCTTTGATACCTGCCGCTGCAAAACGGTTTGGGTTAAATAATTGGGTATATGGAGTTTCCTGATTGCTGATTAAATCACTGATTATTTTTCCCGCAATTGTTCCGTTAGTGATTCCCCAAGCTTGATAACCAGTAGCGATAAATATTCCTGGTTTAACTTCTCCAATAAAAGGCAAGCCATCATTAGTCATAACATCTTGATTTATCCAAGTGTATTCAGGTGCTTTTCCCCATAAATGCTCAAAATCCGTCTGACTCTTTTGAAAATTATCATGAAAACTTATTTGATCGGTAGAACGATGTTGATTAGAACCATAAATGACATACTGATGATAAAATCTAATAGAATGAAGATCTTGATCAATATTAATAGCTGTAAAATTTGATGGACAATTCTCATATTTTGCTGTATTGACATATTCTCTTTTAATATAGCTTTTTATAGGAATAAAAGCTGGTTTTAGAAAAAAAGGAAAATGACAAGCAATGACAACAGTATTTGCCTCAATGATTTGATCTGTCGTTTTTACGTAAAATGGTCCATTTCCAGAAATTTGCGTCGCCATACAATGCTCTTTGATCTTAATATTTTTTTCAACGATCTTTCGTAAAGCTTGAACGTATTTTACAGGTTGAAATACATAAGTATTATTAACACCAACTCCATATTTCATAGGAATAGGAATAGGTAAGCGCTGGATTTCTTTACATTTAATATCCCAACTAGATAATAAATCCTTTTCTTTTTTTAATTTGCCAATATTTTTTTCATCATTTGTAAAGATAAAAGCATCTACCGCCTCTAAATCACAATCTACCTGATGTTTAGCAACAATATTTTTAATTATATTCATCGCCTCGACCTGTGATTTAAAATATAGCTGACTAGCTTTTTCAGAAAATTTTTTTTCTATTGTTTGATAACAAATTCCCTGTAAAAAGTTGATTTTAGCGGTGGACTTCGTAGTGATACCGGTATGACCGATTTCTCCCTGATCAATTAAAGTAATATCTTGCTTTTGTCCCATTAAAAAATACGCTGTTGTAAGCCCAGTAATCCCACCACCAATAATTAAAATATCCGTTTTCTTAGGAATTATAGAATTTTTTTCCTTTTCTTGTGTCAAATTTTGATTCCAAAGTGTTTCAATTTTCAATTTTATCACCATTTTTAGATTGGCTTTTTTTAATAGAAACATACACAAATTTGAAGGTTCCACCATTTAAACAAATGATTGTCCATATTCAAAATACAACACTAAGATAATAAAAAAAGACTGAAAATAAAAAAATTGACTTCCAGAAAGTCAGAATTCAAAAAAGCAATAGAATATTCTACGATTATCCCTCGCCAAAGATCTTGAAAATATTATTTTTCTTATTTGGAGTCTTTGTCTATTCCATGATATACTATTCTTAGAAAAGAGGAAAGAATATGGTAGATGGCATCTTAGTCGTGAATAAGCCAAGCGGAGTGACGAGCCGCGACATCGTAAATCAAGCATGTAAAATTTTAGCAACTAAAAAAATAGGACATACTGGCACTCTAGATCCTTTAGCTAGTGGTGTCTTGGTTTTAGGTGTTGGTAATGGTACTAAAATCATAGATTTATTAACCAATCAAGAAAAAGAATATATTGCTGAAGCCATAATCGGATTAGAAACGGATACTCTAGACATTACGGGTAATGTTCTAAAAACGGAAAAAAAGCAAATTTCTACTGCTCAAATTCAAGAAGTTCTTTATTCTTTTTTGGGAGAATATCACCAAGAAGTACCTCTATATTCCGCCATTCATGTACAGGGAAAACGCTTATATGAATACGCAAGAAACAATGAAGCACAAGATATCATTCTTCCTAAAAGAAAAGTAAAGATTTTGGCTATCGAATTACTAGAAGAACCACATTTTGATGAAGAAGGAAGAGAGCGTTTCAAATTTTTGGTTAAGGTGAGTAAGGGCACGTATATTCGCAGTCTCATCCGTGATATCGGACTAAGATTAGGAACTTGTTGTACTATGAGCAATCTAATTCGTACCAAACAAGGAAACTTTACCCTTGAACAAGCCATTACTCTTTCTCCAGAAACTTCTAAAATTCAACTTTTAAAAATAGAAGATGCTCTTGATGAATATGATAGAATAGTAGTAGAAGAAGACATGGGTGAAAAAATACTTAATGGTTGTCTTCTAGACAAAACTTATGTGACAAAATATGGACTCTTCTTTGATAAAAACGGTCAACTTTTAGCAATTTATCAGGATTATCCTAAAATAGAGGGAAAAGTTAAGCCATATCGAGTATTCAAAAGATGACAGGAGGAAAAAATGAAACGATTAAAAGAATTGTACCCAGAATATAAAGGTGAAGATGTAGAAATCCAAGGAATTAAAATTAATTCCAAAGAAGTAAAGCCAGGAGATATTTTTGTATGTACGTTAGGCGTGACCACTGATCGACATGATTTTATTGACGAAGCTATAAAAAATGGAGCTTCTGCTGTTGTTGTTAGTCGTGATATTCAATTACAAATCCCAACAATAAAAGTAGAAAATACCAATCGTGAGCTTCCATTATTAGCTAGTCGCTTTTATGATCATCCTGAAAAAGAATTAAAATTACTAGCAGTAACAGGAACAAACGGGAAAACTACTGTGACTTCAATCACTCAGGATTTATTAGGTAAAGATATTTGTGGCTACCTAGGAACAAACGGAATTATCTGCTCTCACTTTAATGAACCAATCATAAACACTACCCCTGACAGTGATCGCCTTTATGGATATTTTCGCCGCTTTATAGATAGTGGCTGCGCATATTTGAGTATAGAAACTTCATCAGAATCCTATTTCCGTCATCGCTTAGATAATCTAGAATTTGAAGTAGGCGTCATTACCAATATTACAGAAGATCACTTAAATATTCACAAAACGATAGAAAACTATGTTAGTTGTAAGCAACAGTTACTTCGTCAAGTAAGAGTAGGGGGTACATGCATTTTAAATACTGAGGATCGTTACTTTTCCTCTTGCCGCGATTTAGTTCCAGCAGATCGCCATTTACTAACATATGGAAAAAGTCCCGAAGCTACTTTACGAATTATCGATTATCAGTTAGGAGACTCATCAACTAAAATAACCTTAAGTTATTCTGGAAAGACTTATACCACAGATAGTCCACTTTTAGGAGAGTTTAATATCTATAACCTATGTGCCTCTTTATTGACACTAGTCGCACTAGGATATTCTTTCCCAACTATTTTAAAAAGGGTATCCGCCATTCAACCACCAAAAGGAAGAGTACAATTCCTTCACTTCGGCCAACCCTATACAATAGTCTTGGATTACGCCCATACTCCAGATGCGTTTACACAATTATATCCATTACTTCATGCGATTCAAAAAGGAAAACTCATTACAGTGACTGGATCAGCTGGTGGGAGAGAAAAAGAAAAACGCCCTCTTATGGGAAAGATTGTATTAGAAAACTCTGATCATGTTATTTTCACTATGGATGACCCTCGCAATGAAAATGTAGAAGAAATTATCGACCAATTAATTAGTCTTAGACCAGACCGTTCTTATGAGAAAATAATTGATCGTGAACAAGCCATTCGACATGCATTAGAAATCGCTGAACCGCAAGATATCGTATTAATTGCTGGTAAAGGAATCGATAACTATATGGCCATAAACAATGAATATTTACCTTATAGTGACTTAGAAGTAATACAAAATTTTTTCAATAAGCAGTAGTTTCAAAATAAAATATATAATATACTAAGAATATAAAAAAAACAAACAAAAGAGTAGAATAGAGATAAAATAAGCAGAACAAGGAGAGAAAGAAATCAGACGACAAATCAAACAGACTATGTAAATCTCATAATATATAAAGTTATAAGTTAAGAAAATATAGATAGCCATAAAACACAAAATAATGATTGCCAAAAAGGAGTAAGGAGGGATACTATGAGGCCTTTAAGTAAAAGAAAAAAAGATTATCTGGTACTAACGATTATCATGATTCTAATTATAGTAGGTTGTATTCTATATCAATGGTATTTTACAGGTATTTCATTTGAAGTAGCGATACGAGAAAATTGCGCATCTGATTCGAGTGCTAACAAGGAACTTTTATTTATTGACTCAAATGGTCAAAAATATTATACGTCATGCTTAAATAAAATTGATGTCCATTTAAAAGATAATCGTGTTCTTACAATGAAAGAGGCTTTAGAACAAGAAGAATTAACCTTAAATCAATTATTTAAACAAGCTAAATCAAAAGAAGAATTATGGGATGGAGGAACAACCATTTACCGTTACCCTAATTTTTCTGTTATCCGGTGTCAACGTGGCCTTTTTACAGAATCTTCTAATCGCGATATCATTTTTGCTCCCGCAGATGCTAAAGTAGAAGATGGCTTTTGCGATGGCGCTTCTGAAAAAGAAAAACTTAGTGAGAGTGAGATTCTTGCTATTGCCCAAGAAACGGTAAAAAGAGAATGGCAATCAAAAATTACCAATTGGGATCAACCAGAAATTAAAATTGTTCAATTTCATGAAGAACCAAATATAAAAGAAAAAATGGGAGAATTAAAAATTAGTTTAGTAGGAGTCGACCTTTATCAAGTAACTTTTTCATTAGATGATACTTCCGAAGAAACCCTTGTTGTCTATATTGACTGTTACGATAAAATGGTATATGGACTTGATTACGAGTAACTAGTATAAGCTCAGGCCTTAATTAGTTACTCGCTTTTTTCTCTAAAACATATCCACAGCTTTAAGTAAAAAGGTACTAAGATTAAAAGTTTTTATACTGTTCAGTTCTCGGATCAGTTGCCATTTTATTTTTAATAAACTCTCTTAAAATTTTGGTTAGAGCTCTTTTTTCAATTCTAGAAACATAACTTCGGGAAATATGTAATTCCTTCGCAATGCTTTTTTGGGTTTGTTCTTCTTGATTATTCAATCCGTAACGGCGGATAACAATTTCTCTTTCCCGTGGACTAAGAATAGACATATATTGAATTAACAGTTTAATATTGTCTTTTTTATCAATTTCATCAATAAAATCAGGCTTAGGTGCTTTTAATACATCCAGTATTGTAATTTCATTTCCATCCTTGTCAAATCCAACAGATTCGTTAAGAGAAATGTTTTTCGTATTTTTATTATTCGAACGAAAATGCATTAAAATCTCGTTTTCAATACAGCGAGCACAGTAAGTAGTAATCTTGGTTCCCTTTTTGTTGGAATAAGAATCGATTCCCTTAATCAATCCAATTGTTCCAATACTGATCAAATCGTCCTGCTCCTTGGAATCATACTTCTTGACGATATGCGCAACTAACCGCAAATTATGTTCGATCAGTTTAGCCCTAGCTTCTTTATCTCCTTGTTGCGTTAACACAATATATTTTTCCTCTTCTTCCTTAGTAAGAGGTTCTGGAAACACATTATTCGAATAAGAAGCTGTAAATAGGGAGAAGTTATCTAACAGTAACTTGATTAATCTTTTAAACATACAACCACCTAATAAATTTTATGCGTTAGTTTATAATTTAACTTCATTTCTTTTTTTTCAATAAGATTAATCTAAAGTAACATAAGCCAATATTAAGGTATAATGAAGATGACTAAACAAAAAAATCAATATAAGTAAAAACCACAAAAATTTTTCAGTTTCTATTCTTGACACCGTTATAGTAAAATAATTACCCTTTTTCCGTTTTTTTGCTTTAATTATTTTGTTTTGTGGTAAAATAAGGAGAGAATGTTGGGGTGAAGTAAATGTCTAAAAAGAAAAAAAGAAGATCAACACAAAATAAGCATACACGTCCGAAACATATAGCGACTAAAGTTCCAAACACTAAACATAGAACTTCCCCTTCACACGAAGTTACTCTGGATGAATTTGAACAAGAGTTGAAATTTGACCTTGGACAGCAAAAAGAAACAAAAAAAGAAAAAGAACCAAAAAAAGAGTTGAAATTTAATAATAAATATCTATCCAACTGTAAAGGAATTGACCAATTAAAAAGAAATCAAACAGAAAACAAATCATCTCAGGTACCATTAAATTCATCCGTACGTGATTTATCAGAAGAGAAAAAAATATTAGAAAATATTTTGTCAGAGAAGACGAGTATACAAGAAAACATGACGAATAAGTCAGAACGAAACAATAAGCTTAAGCATCCTAAAAGGAAACATTTAGGTACTGCGTTAAAAATTTTCCTATTCTTAGCTGTAGTGGTTATCGTTTCTATCCTGTTTATTGCCTCACCCAAAATTGAGTTAAATGGGGATTCCAAAATAGTTTTGACCTATAACCAAGAATATAAAGAATCAGGCGCTAAAGCTAGCTACCTGGGACAAAATATTAGCGAAGACATAAAAATTACCGGACAGGTAGATACTTCCAAAGTTGGAGAATATGAAGTAACATATGAAGTAGACCGTTTTATCTTCCATACAAAAAAGAAAAGAAAAATACAAGTGGTTGATCAACAAAGCCCTACTTTAGAACTAGAAGGAGATCTTGAGGTAAATATTTGTCCAAACGGAGAATATCAGGAAGTAGGCTATCATGCTTATGATGAATATGATGGCGATTTAACGGAAAAAGTTCAAGTAGAAAAAAAGTCGGATCGTTATATCTATACAGTAAGCGATTCTTCAGGAAATACCGTTCAGAAAGAACGGTTAATTAAGCAAGTGGATCAAGAAAAACCAACAATTACGTTAAAGGGTGGATCAACTATCTATATTACGCCAAATAGTGCTTTTCAAGAACCAGGCTATACAGCGAATGATAATTGTGAAGGAGATATAACCAGTAAAGTAAAAGTAAGTGGCCAAGTAAGCCCAAGTAAACTAGGAACCTATTCCTTGACCTATACAGTTAGCGATCAAGCTGGAAATACCGCAACAGTAGTTAGAACGGTAATCGTATCGGAAAGAACCGATCCTGATAGTGGGGTAAGTAAAGCAGGTGTCATTTATCTTACCTTTGATGACGGACCAAGTGCAGCAACTACAGGAGAGATACTAGATATTTTAAAAGAAGAAGGCGTAAAAGCTACTTTCTTTGTTACCAATAATGGTCCCGATGAATTGATTAAACGTGCATATGATGAAGGACATACAATAGGTCTACATACAGCGTCTCATCGCTACGATCAAGTTTATGCATCAGTAGATAACTATTTTAACGATTTAAAAGTTGTTTCAGATCGAGTAAAGCGAATTACTGGCCATGAGTCTAAAATTATTCGTTTCCCAGGAGGAAGCAGTAATACAGTCAGCAAGAAATATTCTCAGGGAATTATGACTACATTAACTGAAGCAGTATTAAATCAAGGATATCGTTATTACGATTGGAATGTAGATGCAAGTGATGCTTGGCAATGTGCAAAAAGTAGTGTTAGCGACAAAAAACAATGTGTATATGACAATGTAACTAAAGGTTTATCAAAATCGCGGGCAAATATTGTGTTAATGCATGATATCAAACCTCACACTAGAGACGCTTTACGAGACATCATTCGTTATGGTAAAGAAAATGGCTACACCTTTGAAGCAATAGATATGAATACCAAGATGGTGAAATTTAAAGTCATTAATTAGTATCAATTAAACTAAATAGATTAAACAAAAGCAGTTATCCATGAACCACACTAGAAGAACAACTAAGTCATCAACAGCCTTTCCAGACTCAAAAAACTCATCATAATGAGAAAATTTCCTAACAAATAAGTGATGCTTGCCATCACTTTTTCTGTACTTTGTCATCAAAATCTTATATAATAAGTACAGGTGATAACTTTGAGGTGCTTTTATCCTAAGATGTATGTAAAAAATATATTTGATATTGACTACGAAGAATTAAAAAGAAAAAAGATCCACTGTCTAATTTTCGACTTAGATAACACCATTGCTTTAATTGATCAAAAGAAAATGGATGGAAAAACAAAAAAACTTTTTGACCGCTTAAAGAAAGACTTTCAAATTGTAATTATCTCTAATAACAGTCGTAACCGAGTAGAAGAATATGCTTCTTTTTTAAATTGTGACTATGTATCTTTTGCGATGAAGCCACTTCCATTTGGCTATTTAAAAATTAAAAAGAAACATCATCTTCAAAAACAAGAAATGGCCATGATTGGAGATCAACTAGTAACCGATATTTTTGTTGGCAATCGCATGACTGCTTATACCGTTCTTGTCGATCCCCTAGGAAAAAAAGATTTGAAAATAACGACACTGAATCGTTATATTGAAAATAAAATTTTTCACTATTATGAAAAAAAGAAAGTGATGAAAAGAGGAAGTTATTATGTCAAAAAATAAAAAGTGTATCGGGTGTGGAGTTATTCTCCAAGATGAAAATATTACCCAGGAAGGCTATGTTAGTTCGTTAGAAAACAACCTTTGTCAGCGTTGCTTTCGAATGAAAAACTACGGCGAATATCAAGTGACGACCAAATCAAACGAAGAATATATTGAAATTCTAAAATCCGTAGGAAAAACTAAAGATCTAGTCTTACATATTGTAGATTTACTCAACATTGATCGGGATATAAACCAGATTCGTAATTATATTCCTAATAAAATGATTTTGGTTTTGAATAAGCGTGATGTTCTTCCTAAGAGTATTTCGGATGAAAAAATTGTTGAATATTTCCATCTCATGAACCTCCGTTATGAAGATATCGTTGTCATCAGTGTCAATAAAAATTATCAAATCGACACCCTTCTTAACAAAATCAACAAATGGAAAACAAGTCACCGAGTTTATGTAGTAGGGCATACCAATACCGGAAAGAGTAGTTTAATTAATAAATTGATCCAAAATTATTCCGAAAATACTGGGGACTTAACCATTTCACCACTTCCCAGCACAACGTTAAATAAAATTGAAATCAAATTAAATGAGCAATTGACATTAATCGATACTCCTGGCTTAGTCGATCGAGGAAGTTTAATCAACTATATCGATACCAGTCTTTTGAAGAAATTGAGTCCTAAAAAAGAAATAAAACCAAAAACCTATCAATTAAAAAAGAACCAATGTCTATTGATTGGTAACTTTGCGCGTATTGATTATATCGAAGGAGAAAAAAATAGCTTTACCGTCTTTGTTTCTAACGATATAAAAGTAAGACGTGTTTCCAATAAGCAAACATCCTTAAAAGACTTGGCTAAAGTCACTTATGAGATAAAATATCATGAAGACCTAGTCATCAATGGACTAGGGTGGGTAAAAATTGTCGATAAAGGAACGATAGATTTATATCTCCACCGAGATGTAGAATCATTTACTAGAAAGTCCTTGGTTTAAACCGTAGTCTTCCTTAATTGGATCAAAGAAAAAAGGATTTTTTTGCGGATTAAAAGTAAAATAAGCAAGAATAAAGAAAAGAAGAGGAATGACAATAATACTAGTAATTTCTAATTCTTTCTTTTCTTTTTCGCTATGTTGTAGTTTTTAAGGGATAAAACCGTAGTCTGAATAGATCTCA
>UQRY01000035.1 GCA_900543675.1 uncultured Mycoplasmatota bacterium | reverse complement strand
ATATTGATTTTATTACTAAACATTGGGATGAATTTGAACAAGAGATTAATCGAATGAAAGAAATTATTCGTCCATATTTAGGAGAGGATAAATAATGAAGATATTGATATTTTCCGATATTCACGGAATAAAAAATAATTTAGATTATTTAAAAGAAGTTTATGAAAAAGAGAAGTGTGATCGAGTAATCGTATTAGGAGATTTATATTATATTGGTCCTAGAAATATGATGATACCAGGTTATGATATTCAAGTAGTAAAAAATTTCTTGGAGTCATTTGGAGAAAAATTAATTTCTCTTCGAGGAAATTGTGATAGTCAAGTCGATTTAGATGTTTCTTCTTTTGTGATTGTTCCTGAACTAGAATATTTATCGTTAGATGGATTAGATTTATATTTTACGCATGGAGATTTATATAATAGAAGAAATCATGAGAAAATACCGGCTGGTAGTGTATTGATTTATGGGCATGAACATATGCCTTATATTGTGAATGAAGATAATAGATGGTTTATCAATCCTGGTTCAATTTCTCTTCCTAAAGGAGATACTTATCCTTCATATTTAATTTATGAGAATAGAACGTTTACCATTTTTGATGTTAAAGGACAAGTATTGTTTAAACAATCTTTATCATTTGGTGATTAAGTAAATAAAGCGCTGATGAATTGTACATCAGTGCTTTTTTAAAGATTTAGCTGTAAATACTATTGGTCATCTTGCTTACTGCGATAAAGATATAGGAAATCATATACCACGTTTGAAAGTTTACGGTTCCAGTAGGGGATAATTTAAATACTTCTTGGAATTTTTTTACTGCTTTTGTTGTATCACTATCAAATAAACCACTTGGATTTTTAATAACAGGAATTCCTGGATAACTACCTCGTATATAATTTAAGGTATTTTGTAATTTATATACATCTCTATTACAGTCTCCTTCTTTTAATGTGCCACTAAATGAATAAGGGTAGCTTTGGGTGGTTTCTGCTTCCGCAATGTTGATGTTGTTGCCATAGTAATATTTTAATATTTCTAGATAATTATATCCTCTATCTCCTAGTTCTTTAGATCCCCATTGACTTAAATTACCGGGCTCTGTTGTACTGCTTTTGTAGTGGGCGAGTAATGGCTCTGGTCGATATCCTTGACGGATATAATTGGTAAATATTTCGTCAACAACACGGGAGATAGGTTCAAATATTGTTCCGTTTACGGTGTATTTTTGGTCGTAGCTCGTTGTTGAAGTGATCGTAAAGTCATATCCCCGGCTTCGGTACCATTCGGTGTATATTCGGTTTAATGTGTAGGAAATAATGGCAAGGACATTGGCTTTAATGGTTTCGGCTGGCCAGGTACTATAAATCTCGCTACTCGCTACATTTTTGATATAATCGATAAATGGTACGGTATAGTTAGGAGCGCTGAAGTTAGTAGGAATCCCATCGTGAACAACAATATTTTCTGGAACGACTACTTCGGATAATACGAGTGGGGTATATTCTTCTTGAGGTAGTTCTTCTTCACTAATTATATTTTGAGGATATTCTTGCCATAATGTGTTTGGTGTAATTACTGAGGTTTCTCCTTTTTGATTTTCATCAATTGAAGTTAGATAGATGTTTTGAATAGACGTTACCCCATCGAAAATCTGAACGCCTTCAATTGTGGTTGGAGTAAGACCCAAAGCAGTTACCGTAACATCATAGGTTTCATAGGGGCGTACTTCGTGTTGCTCTTCTTCTGTGTAACTTTTATTTACTGTCTCTAATGTTATTTGTGGTGTTCTTCCATCTTCATCAGTTGTTTCTGTAGCGATATCTACTCCATCTTTTTTGACTTTAACAGTTGCTCCCTTTACCGGATTAGCGATTGTATCGCTATAGACATTAACTACTAAATATCCATTTGTCATAGTTCACCTTAGAATAGATTAATTAGCTATTCTATCCTTTCTTTATATCATATTATATATAAACATTTTTTGTTCAATGAATATAATTTACTAGAGGTGAAGATATGCTTAATGATGTTTTACAATTAGGGGATAGTGGTAATGATGTTCGTATCTTACAGGAGAAGTTAAAAATATTGGGATTTTATCATGCGATAATTACTGGAGATTTTGGGCTCGCAACAGAAGCTGGAGTAAAAGTGTTCCAAAGAGAGTATTCACTTCCAGAAACAGGCGTTGTCGATGAAGAAACGTGGCGATTATTGTTTTCTTTGACGGAAGTTGCTTATGCGAGCGAATTTAGTAATTACCCGATACTTAGTTTAGGCTCTAGTGGGAGTTATGTCCGAGAATTACAGTCAAAATTAAAAACATTATTATATTATATAGGAGCGATCGATTCTTTTTTTGGAAACGAAACACAAGTTGCGGTAAAACGGTTTCAATTTCATAATAATTTGACTACAACGGGGATTGTCAATAATCAAATGTGGAATGCTTTAAATACTTTATATGGTAATCTCAATGAATGTGCGATCGAAGGAGAAGGGGAAGAAGAAAATACGATTACTTATATTGTTAAACGTGGGGATACTTTGTACTCAATCGCGAGAAGTTATAATACGACGGTAGATGCCATTAAAAGTTTGAATCATCTTTCTAGTGATGTATTAAGTATTGGTCAGATGTTAAGAATTCCAGTTAAGGAAAGTGGTGGTTCTGTTTCTACGACTTATACTGTTCAGGCAGGGGATACGTTGTATTCGATTGCGAGACAATATAATACTACTGTGGATGCGATTAAAAGTTTGAATCATCTTTCTAGCAATGTATTAAGTATTGGTCAAGTATTAAAGATACCTACTAGCCCATCTGATGGAGGTACATCTCCTTCTGTTACTTATACCGTTCAAGCAGGGGATACCCTATATTCAATTGCGAGACGATATAATACTACCGTGGATGCGATTAAAAGCTTGAATCATCTTTCTAGTAATGTATTAAGTATCGGTCAAGTATTACAGATACCTACTAGTAGTTCCTCTTTGATTACCCATACTGTAGAACGTGGAGATACCCTATATTCGATTGCGAGGCGATATAATACTACTGTTTCCGCAATTAAAGCGATGAATAATTTAACGAGTGATATTTTGACAATTGGTCAAGTGTTAAGGATTAATGGATAATAGATAGAAGAGTGATATATACTCTTTTTTATATGCTAGAAATTTTAGTATAGGGGATTAAATGTAAAAAATAAAACAGAAATTTTGTGGAGAATAAAGGTTAGTTTATTTGCTAATGGGAAATTTTAGTGAGTAACAACACAGGCAGAAAAGGTTTGTTTTTTAATTTGTTTGAACCATAAGCAAAAAAAATCTATACCTTTTTCATTTTTTTTTGTATAATTATTTATATAGTATAGGGAGTCTTATATGGAAAAGGTAATTGTACGAGTAGAAAATATGTGCCAAAGTTATGGTAAGAAAAAAGTTATCGATGATATTTCTATCGATGTTTATGAAGGGGAGTTTTTGACGATTTTAGGACCGTCTGGTTGCGGAAAGACAACAATTTTACGGGCAATATCAGGTCTTGATTTTATTCAATCCGGAAAAATTATGATCGATGGTGTCGATGTAACGTATTTAGATCCTACTAAACGAGAAGTCAATACGATTTTTCAAAATTATGCGTTGTTTACTACTATGTCAGTAGAAAAAAATATTAATTTTGGACTTCGTATGAAACATGTTGGTAAAGAGGAGATAAAAAAACGTACAGAAGAAATGCTAGATTTAGTTAAAATGGGTGAATTTAGAAATCGAAAGCCAAGAGAATTGTCAGGAGGACAACAACAACGAGTAGCGATTGCTAGAGCGTTAATCAACAGACCTAAAGTACTATTACTAGATGAACCATTATCGGCATTAGATCAGAAATTACGTAAGCAGATGCAGTTGGAACTTAAAAACTTACAAAAAAAGATGGGGATTACTTTTATTTATGTTACGCATAGTCAAGATGAGGCTTTGACGATGAGTGATCGTATCGTAATTTTAAATGAAGGAAAAATTCAACAAATTGACACTCCACATCATATTTATTCTCATCCTAAAACGAGATTTGTGGCTGATTTTATTGGTGAATCCAATATCTTTGATGGCGTAGTAGAATCAATTTTGGATGAACATGCTATTGTGAGAGTTACAGAAGATATTATTTTTACTTTACCTTCACGGGGATATAAAGTAGGGGATAATGTATCGATAATTATTCGTCCAGAAAACTTTACTTTAGAAGAAGAGAAAAATGATAAAAACTTACCATTAAAAATTAAAAATCATATTTTTGATGGTGCGGCTACTCAAGTGATTGGTACATTATCTAATCGTAAAGAAATTAAGGTAGAACTTAGGAAAGGAAGCGAGGATTTTAAAAATAGAGAAACTGTTTATTTGAATTATCAGACTGAAGATTTAATTGTATTAAAAGGTGATTCTCATGAAAAAGTATGATTCTAAGATAAAATGGTTAATCTTATTTCCTATTATTTTCTATTGTTTATTCTTGATTGTTTTACCATTACTTTATATTTTTATCATTAGTTTTTTTCAAAATGATTATTATGGGGGAATTATTCAAGTATTTACGCTAAAGAATTATTTACAGATTTTGGATATTGTCTATATTAAAGTATTTTTACAATCTTTTTTAATCGCTTTTGTTACAACAGTAATTTGTATCTGTATTGCTTATCCTTTTAGTTTGTTTGTTTCGGAAAAGAAATCTCGCTATAAGAGTATTTTCTTAATGTTGGTGATTATTCCTTTTTTAACGAATTCGTTAATTAGAACTTATGGATGGATTGTTTTACTTCGTAAAGAAGGATTGATCAATACAGTTCTTTCACACCTACATCTAATCGATGAACCTCTTGCGCTAATGTATAATAATTTAGGGATTATCATAGGAATGGTTTATACGTTGTTACCATTTATGATTTTACCGGTTTATAGTGCGGTAGATAAGTTAGATCGCTCGATGCTTGAAGCAGCTTCTGATTTAGGGGCAAGTAAGTGGCAGAGTTTTATTCATGTGATTATTCCTGAGACGTTACCAGGTTTGTTTAATGGCTCTTTGATGGTATTTATTCCCGCAATTGGTTATTTCTTTATCTCTGATTTATTAGGTGGAGGTAAGTTGATGTTACTTGGTAATCTGATTAAAAATCAATTCTTGGTTGCTAGAAATTGGCCATTTGGGGCTAGTGTTTCTATTGTTTTGATTATCATTACTTTCTTTCTCGTTAAACTGTATAAGAAAGCAGGCGGAAAAATGGACGATTTGGGGGGATTCTAATGAAAAAAAAGAGATTTTTAAAAAACCTATTTATTGGGTTAGTACTTTTTTTCCTTTATTTACCTATCTTAGTTTTAGTCCTTTATTCGTTTAATACTTCTAAGCTTAATATATTATTTGAAGGCTTTACCTTGAAGTGGTATCGGGTATTATTAGAAAATCGAAGTTTATTAGAAGCCCTAGGAAATACGCTTTTTGTTGCAGTTATTTCCACTTTAGTTTCTACCGTTGTAGGGACAGTTTCTGCTATCGCTTTAAAAAAATATCGGTTTTTTGGACGTGGCGTTTTAAATGAACTTTTATATATTCCGATCGTTATTCCGGAAATTGTTTTGGGAATTGCGTTATTATCCATTTATACTTTTTTTCATATCGAATTAGGATTACATACTTTGATTTTATCGCATATTGCGTTTTCATTACCGTTTGTGGTAGTGAGTGTGAGAAGTGTTTTGAATAGTCTAGATCCTCATTTGGAAGAAGCTGCCTCTGATTTAGGGGCATCTCCGATAAAAACGTTCTTTCATATCACGCTTCCTGCTGTAATGCCTGGTGTTATTTCAGGCGCACTACTTGCGTTTACGTTATCGTTAGATGATGTTGTCATTAGTTATTTTACAGCTGGACCGGGAAGTAATACTTTACCACTTAAGATTTATTCGATGATTAAAACGGGAATTACTCCTGATGTTAATGCATTATCTAGCTTAATTTTATTAGTGGTCATTACTATTTTGACCTTATCTACTGTGATAAGAATAAAACGGGGTGGAAAGGAAAGTGTGTATGAATAAGAAAATAATAGTTATATTAATAGTAGCCGTTATTTTGATGAATGGTTGTGCTTTAAAGGAAAGTAGTAATGTACTCAATGTTCTAAACTGGTCTTCTTATATTCCAGATTCGGTGATTCGTGATTTTGAAGATGAAACAGGAATCATTGTAAATTATGGGACTTATTCTTCAAACGAAGAGTGTTTAGCTAAAGTTCAATCCGCTAAAGAGGGAACTTATGACTTGATTTTTCCTAGTGATTATATGATCGAGTTGATGATTAAACGAGATTTAATTCAAAAAATGGATTTATCACAGTTAACGAATTTAGGAAATATTAATCCAAATTATTTAGGCTTATCTTATGATAAAAATAATGATTATAGTGTTCCTTTTATCGCCGCATCAGTAGTAGTTGCGGTAAATCGTGATTTGATCAGCGATGAAATTACCACTTATCAAGATTTACTTTCTAAAAATTATCGCAATAATATTGTGATATTGGATGATCAAAGAATCGTGATTGGGATGGCTCTTCTAGCTTTAGGGTATGATATGAATGAGACCGATCCAGTTAAGTTAGAGGAAGCGAAAGATTGGTTGTTAGAATTAAAACCAAATATTAAAGCGTATGATAGTGACAGCCCTAAGACATTTTTAATTTCTAAAGAGACGGCTCTTGGGGTAATCTGGAATGCAGAAGCGGCTTTAGCTGTTCAAGAAAATCCGAATATTGAGGTTATTATTCCTGAAGAAGGATTTGCGATTAGTATCGATAATTTTGCGATTCCTAAGAATGCTAAGCATGTAGAGAATGCTTATCGATTTATCGATTATATTTTACGTGACGATGTCATGGTAAAAATTATTGAGGATTATCCGTATAAGAATGTAAATAAAAAAGCGGAAGCTTCTTTACCGGAATCCTATTTAAAGAATCATGCAGCGAATATTAATGATGCTGTTTTTCATAGAGGTACCTTTGTCGAGAATATCGGCGAAGACATTGTCCATTACGACAAGCTGTGGGCAGAGATCAAATAGAAGTTGTATGAGAAAAAGAAATGGAGGAAAAAATGAGAGTAAAAGATTTTATCGACACCCAAGATTTTACAAAAGAAGAACTTCTTGATATCTTGAATTTAGGAATTGAAATCAAGAAGTACATTAAGGCAGGACATCCGCTTAATGTCTTGTATCACAAAACATTAGGGATGATCTTCGAGCAATCCTCAACGAGAACGAGAGTTTCTTTTGAAACAGCGATGACTCAGTTGGGTGGACATGCTCAATACTTAGCACCTGGACAAATTCAACTAGGCGCTCATGAAAGTTTAGGGGATACTGCTAAAGTGTTGTCTAGATTAGTTGATATTTTGATGGCACGTGTTCAAAAACATGAAAGTGTTGATCAATTAGCTAAGTATTCTGATATTCCTGTGATTAATGGGATGAGTGATTATAACCATCCAACTCAAGAGATGGGAGATATTACGACCATTATGGAACATATGCCTGAAGGGAAAAGATTTGAAGACTTAAAAATTGTTTTTGTCGGAGATGCGACTCAAGTATGTGCTTCTTTGATGATGATCGTTACTCATTTAGGAGGACACTTTGTTCATTTTGGACCTAAAGGATTCCAACTTAGAGATGAACATATTAAAATTGCGGAAGAGAACTGCAGAAAATCAGGTGGTACCTTCTTAATTACCGATGATGAAGAGGAAGCATTGAAAGATGCTGACTTCATATATACAGATGTCTGGTATGGCTTGTATGAAAAAGAACTATCTAAAGAAGAAAGAATGGCAATCTTTTATCCAAAATATCAAGTCGATATGGATATGATTAAGAAAGCTAGTCCTCATGTAAAATTCATGCATTGTCTACCAGCTTCGAGAGGAGAGGAAGTGACAGATGAAGTAATTGATTCCGAATATTCTATCGTCTTTGATGAAGCAGAAAATCGTTTGACAGCAATGCGTGCACTATTAGTATATTTTATGGGGAAAATGGATGAAACCTTGAGTATTATTAAAAAAAGTGAGGAGTAAAAAATGGAAAACGAGAAAAAAACGAAGAAAAAGTTTAGATTGTTTGACGCCATTTTAGCTACAGTTTGTATTACACTAGTAGCTGAGAGTGTTGCGCCAACTGCAGCGATAGGAAATAGCCAATATTTTTGGTGGTTATTCTTAATTATTGCTTTTTGTTTACCTTATGGTTTAATTTCAGCTGAACTTGGTAGTACTTTTCAAAGTGAAGGTGGAATGTATGACTGGGTAAAAAAAGCATTTGGTAAAAAATGGGCAGCGAGAGTGGCTTGGAATTATTGGATTAACTTTCCACTATGGATTGCATCCTTAGCGGTAGCGGTTACTGATGTTGTAGCTGGTATTTTCGATATTGAATTATCGATTGTCTGGTTACTCATCTTACAACTAGGTTATACTTGGATTGTATCATTACTTGGTACACAAAGAATTGGTGAAAGTAAATGGATTGTAAATATCGGAACATTCTGTAAGATTCTATTTATGGTATCTTTAGGATTACTTGGTATTTATGTATTCTTAAAAACAGGAAAAAGTGCTAATCCAATTCACAGTGTAGCAGATTTATTACCATCTCTTGATTTAGCAGGATTATCTTTCATCTCAGTGATTATCTTTAATTTCTTAGGATTTGAAGTTGTGGCAACTTTTGCCGATGATATGGAAAATCCGAAAAAAGAAATTCCTAAAGCCTTGATTATCGGTGGAGCTTTAATGGCATTATTCTATATTTTGCCAGCTACAGGTATCAATATTGCGATGAGTTTGGAAGAAGCTGAAGCTTCTGGTATTACAGAAAGTTTTATGATTTTACTTACTGATCTTGGGGTTAATGCTGACTTAGTTCGTGGAATTGTTATCGTAGTTGGACTTATGTTTATCTATACAATGATTGCCAACATTGTTTCTTGGTCATTTGGTGTTAATTCAGTAGCTAAATACTCTGCTGATGACGGTGGACTTCCAAAAGTATTTTCTAAAACAAATAAAGCAGGCGTTCCTTACATGGCTTCAATCATTAATGGTATTGTTGCTTCTGTTATCGTAATTGCTGGTATTGTTTTGGGTGAAGTTAGTGAATCGGCTTCTAACTTATTCTGGACGTTCTTTAGTTTCAGTTTAGTTACTTTATTAATCAGTTATATCCCATTATTCCCAGCGTTCTTAAAGCTTAGAAAAACCGATAAAACCAAAAGAGCTTATAAAGTTCCAGGAAATAATTTTGTTCTTAATTTAATGACTTGGGTACCATTAGTATTATTGATTTTAGGCGTTGTCTTTACTTTATTTGTTGATTTCTCAATGGAATCTATTATGGCGAATATGCCATTAATTATCGGGGTTGTGGTATCATTTATTATTGAAGAAATTCTTGTTTGTTTTGTAAAGGAGGATAAGAAACGTGAAGAAGTTAAATAGTACGCCAAAACAAGATGGATTTAGAATGCCAGGTGAATTCGAGCCACATCGTGGTACATATATTATATGGCCTGAACGTCCAGATAATTGGCGAAATGGGGCAAAACCTGCCCAAAAAGTATTTACTCAAGTAGCAAATACGATTGGTAAATACGAACCGGTAACGGTGATTGTCAGTGATAGTCAATATCAAAATGCTAGACATATGTTGAACGATTATGTTCGTGTAGTAGAAATGAGTAACGATGATTCTTGGGTTCGTGATTGTGGAGCGACGTTTGTTGTGAATGATCAAGGAGAACTTCGTGGTGTCGATTGGTCATTTAATGCTTGGGGAGGTCTTGTAGATGGATTATATTTCCCTTGGGATAAGGATGATCGTATCGCTTCTAAAATGTGTGAATTAGAAGGAGCTAATCGTTATCGTTTAGATGATTTTGTTTTAGAAGGTGGTTCTATTCATGTCGATGGAGAAGGTACTTTAATGGTAACCGAAGAGTGTCTATTATCGGCTGGAAGAAATCCACAACTAACTAAAGAGGAAATCGAAAAAGTATTGTGTGAATATTTGAATGTTGAAAAGGTATTATGGATTAAAGAAGGTATTTATAACGACGAAACAAATGGTCATGTCGATAATATGTGTAACTTCGTTCGTCCAGGTGTTGTTGCTCTTGCTTGGACCGATGATGAAAATGATCCTCAATATAAGCGTAGTCATGAAGCTTATGAATATTTGTCGAATGAAGTAGATGCTAAGGGAAGAAAATTAGAAATTCATAAAATCTTAACACCAACTCCTGTTTTAATTACGAAGGAGGAAAGTGAAGGGGTAGACGCAGTAGATGGAACGCTTCCTCGTGAAGAAGGAGATCGACTAGCGGCATCTTATGTCAATTATTATACAGGTAATGGTTTCGTTGCTGTTCCAGTATTTGGAGATCCTCATGATGAATTAGCCATTAAACAATTACAGGAATTATATCCTGATCGTGTAATCGAGCCAATTTATGCTAGAGAAATTTTACTAGGTGGCGGTAATATTCACTGTATTACTCAACAAGTTCCAGAAACTAGAAAATGAGAATTGTCATCGCTTTGGGTGGTAATGCCTTAGGGAATAATCCTAAGGAACAACAAAGCTTAATTAAAAAGGCAGTAAAAAACATTGTCCCTCTGATTAAGGATGGACATGAAATTATTATCAGTCATGGAAATGGACCACAGGTAGGGGTTATCAATTTAGCTTTTGAGGATTCTTATCAGAATGAAGATATCCCCTATATGCCATTTCCCGAGTGTACAGCGATGTCGCAAGGTTATATTGGCTATCATATTCAAAAAGGATTGCGTGATGTGTTAGAGGATGAAGGAATCGAAAAGAGCATTGTCACGTTGGTTACTCAAGTCGTAGTCGACCGTTATGATCCATCATTTAAGAATCCCACTAAACCAGTTGGGCCATTCTACAGTAAACGCTTAGCGGAAAAAATGATGGAAGCAACGGGAGAAATCTACGTTGAAGATGCTGGACGTGGTTATCGTAAAGTAGTTGCTTCTCCTAAACCGTTAGAAATTGTCGAAATTGATACGATTAGAACGTTAGTTGAAAAGGGAAGTATCGTGATTGCTGCCGGTGGTGGCGGTATTCCGATCTTTAAACAGAATGAGGCAAAGGGCGCTAACGCTGTTGTTGATAAAGATGCGGCTAGCTCGTTGATGGCAGTCAATTTAAATGCAGATATGTTGGTTATTTTGACTAATGTTGAACAAGCTGAACTTTTCTATGGTACAGAAAATGCTAGAAAATTAGGAGAAATTTCTGTCGAAGAAGCGAAGTCTTATATTGCTGCTGGACATTTTGCAAAAGGAAGTATGCTTCCGAAAGTTCAAGCGGCGGTTGACTTTGTCGAAAAGACGAATCATCGGGCAATTATCACGTCACTTACGAATTTATCTAACGCTATCCAAGGAATTCGGGCAACGATTATTAAGAATTAGAAAAAGTGTTCATTGATTTGAACACTTTTTTATATACTAGGAATTTGCTTGGTATAGAAGAATAAAATAAAAAATAGAA
>UQRY01000034.1 GCA_900543675.1 uncultured Mycoplasmatota bacterium | reverse complement strand
TCATCTTAAGCACTTTTATTATATCACCATCCCTCAAAAACTACAACATAGCGTTCTTTTTTATAAAGAATAGGACAAACTAACCATTCTGTAAAGAGAATTGTCAAATAATAAAGAAGCAAAGTAACCAACAGATGTTCTCCAAACCGATAGTAAATAGGAAGATAAAGCGCAAAAAACAAAAGAATATTAAAACAACTACCAATTAACATGGTTAAATAGACATTATTGAGTTTAAGAGGCTTTCTTAAAATAAAAAGAAAACTATAGAAAATAAAATAATTAGTAAAGATCATTTTCAAATGCTCCATAAGACTTTCATTAACTGGAAAGAAAATCGCTGTAATTTGGCCAGGAAACCATTCGAAGAGAAAATGAGTAGGGAAAGCAAGTAGGAAGAGAATCGTCGCTTTGACGAAAATTGTTTTTCTATTTTTTTTCATATTTATAATATATCAAAAAACAATTGGAAAAAAACGTCGAATTAGTGATATAATAATTAATGTTTTAAAAAAAAGAAGGTGACGAGATTGAACGAACAACAGGAAATGAATGTAATTCAAGAAATTCGTAGTAAAGTTGATATCGTCGATATCGTTAGTGAATATGTTCCTCTTACCCAAAAAGGAAAGAACTTTTTTGGCGTCTGTCCCTTTCACGATGACACCAACCCCTCGATGAGCGTTTCTAGAGAAAAACAAATTTATCGTTGCTTTTCATGCGGCGCTAGTGGAAATGTTTTCCAATTTGTTCAAGATTACGAACACATTTCTTTTAAAGAAGCATTGAAAATGTTGGCCGGTAAAGCAGGAGTCGAGCTAAAAGGCTTTACGCATACGAAATCTCACTCTGAGCAAGATAAATATTATGAGATATATGAAATTGCTCAAAAGTATTATCAGAATAATTTACAGACGAATTATGGAAAAAAAGCCAAAGAGTATCTGGCAGGTCGAAAAATTGATGAAGAGATGATTAAAACTTTTGGCATTGGACTAAGTTTAGATACAACTAATGATTTGGTTCAACTATTAACCAAAAAGGGCTATGACTTAAATACATTAAATCAAATTGGCCTAGCTTCCTATGATAAAGATTTATATAATTCTAGAATCATGTTCCCTCTTCAAGATTTAAGTGGAAGGATCGTCGGTTTTTCTGGTCGTCGCTATGATGGGGAAAAAGAAAATAAATATGTGAATACCAAAGGAACACCGATCTTTCAAAAAGGAAATACCCTATATCATTATTTCGATGCTAGAGAAGCAGTGAGAAAAAAGAAAACCGTCATCGTCATGGAAGGCTTCATGGCCGCTATCCGTTCGATTACCATAGGAATCGAAAATGTCGTTTCCTTAATGGGAACAGCAATGACCAAAGAACAGGCAGAACTGATTAAACGTTTATCCGATCATGTCATATTATGTTTTGATGGCGATGATGCCGGCAGAAAAGCCACTCTGACAAACGGTGAAGAATTAGAAAAAATGGGATGTGAAGTCAAAGTAGCTGAACTCAGTGATGATTTAGACCCCGATGACTATATCTTAAAGTATGGAAAAGATGATTTTACTCGCCTCATTAAAAATGCTGTTTTTCTTAGTGACTATAAAATAAAAAATTTAAAAAGAGACGTAAATTTGAATAGTGACGAAGAAATCGCTCATTATATCAATAGTGTAATTCTAGAAACTAGTAAGATAAAAGATGAAATTCGTCGCGAATTAATACTAAAAACGCTTGCCAAAGAGTTCGATATAGGGTATAATACCCTAGAAAAAAGGTTATTGGTATTATTGGAAAAAGAGAAAACCCCAGTTTTGGTTGAGGAAACCATTCCTAAAGAAAATAAAAATATAAAAAATAACAAATACACTTTAGCCGCACTTTCTCTTTTATATTATATGCTGATTAATCAGAAAACCAGACAATTATTTGAAGCTGGAGAAATCTTTTTTTTGACAGAAAAACAAAGATTTTTGGCATCAGAAATTATCTATTATAATAAAATATACGGTACGATTCAAATCGCAGATTTTTACACTTATTTACAAGATAAACCAGAACTCTTAGATATCTTAAAAGAAGTGCTGGCCTTGGAATTAAGTGATGAGATAGAGGAAAATGTTATTTTAGACTATGTCAAAGTGATGAGAGAAAACAGTGTAAACCAAGAACGAAAACGGTTACAGAAGATGATGAAAGAAATAGTCGATCCTTTAGAACAAGCTAAAATAGCAGAGAAAATTAGAAAGTTAAAAATGGGGAGTTGATCAATATGGCAAAAGAAATTAAAACATTCGAAGAACGAAAAAAAACATTACTAGAAAAAGGAAAACAAAAAGGATTTATCACTTATGAAGAATTAGCTGATGAGTTAAGAGGGTTAGATGTCGACAGTGATTCACTAGATGACTTATACAACACACTAGTCGATAATCACATTGAAATTACTTCCGATGAAAATATGGAAGACGAAGGTGAAGATGATACAAGCGGTGAAGACTTCTTAGATATAGAAGATTTAACACTATCTAAAGATATCAAGATCAACGATCCAGTCAGAATGTATCTAAAAGAAATTGGACGCATTAATCTATTAACTTCAGATGAAGAATTTGAATACGCAAAACGAGCTGAACAAGGAGACGAATATGCCAAACGTATGCTTGCTGAATCTAATCTTCGTCTAGTCGTTTCTATCGCTAAACGTTATGTTGGGCGTGGTATGTTATTTTTAGATTTGATTCAAGAAGGAAATATTGGCTTGATGAAAGCTGTAGATAAATTCGACCCAACCAAAGGATATAAATTTTCTACCTATGCTACTTGGTGGATTCGTCAAGCGATCACAAGAGCGATAGCTGATCAAGCACGTACGATTCGTGTTCCTGTACACATGGTAGAAACAATTAATAAACTAGCTCGTGTACAAAGACAGTTAACTCAAGAATTAAATCGTGAACCTACTGATGAAGAAATTGCGAAAAAATTAGGTATTTCTATTGAAAAAGTAAGAGAAGTTTATAAAATCAGCCAAGACCCTGTATCTTTAGAGACACCAATCGGTGAAGAAGATGATTCTCATCTAGGAGACTTCATCAAGGATGAACGTACGATGTCACCAGAAGAATACGCTACTGTAGAATTGTTGAAAGAAGAACTAAGCGGAGTTTTACTTACTCTAACAGATCGTGAAGAAAGAGTACTTCGTCTTCGCTTTGGTCTAGATGATGGACAATGTCGAACCCTAGAAGAAGTCGGACAGATATTTGGCGTTACTCGTGAGCGAATCCGTCAGATTGAAGCTAAAGCACTTCGTAAATTGCGTCATCCATCACGAAGTAGAAAATTAAAAGATTTCTTAACGAATTAAGAGATCTTTTTTCATGCAAAAATCCAAATTTCCATATTTGAAAAAATATTGGCGTCTAAACAGATAAATGATAAAATAAAACTATATCAATCAAAAAAAGAATAGAGGTAAATATGAAAGTAAAAATTAATCATCGTCTTTCGGTACTCGCTACATTTATCGACGAGAAAGATCGTATCATCGATGTTGGCTGTGATCACGCTCTGTTAGATATTTATCTAGCCCAAAATAGAAAAGATATCCGAATTATTGCGTCTGACGTTAAAGAAGGACCGCTTAAGCAAGCAACCGAAAACATCAAAAAGTATCAACTACAAAATAAAATCACCCTAAAACTAGGAAATGGTATCGAACCAATCGAAGATGATATCGATACCGTTGTCATCTCTGGTATGGGTGGTGCTTTAATGGTAGGTATCTTGAAATACCGCACTCCATTATTGAAAAAAGTTAAGAAAATTATCCTTTCCCCTAATAATGATGTTGAATTTGTAAGAAGAGAAATCGTTAAACTAGGGTATAAAATAGAACGAGAAAAATTAGTTTTGGATCATAATTTTATTTATCCCATTATTGAATTTACTAAAGGAAAACAGCATTACTCCAAAAAAGAATATTTATTTGGACCTCTTTTATTAAAAGAAAAAGATCCCTTATTCATCACTTATTTGACCAAGCAAAAAGAAGCAACCGAGAAGTTACTTACCATTTTACCGAAGAAATATATCAAGAGAAGAATTCAATTAAAACAAAAATTAAAGTTACTGAATACAATTTTGTAACTTATAGAAAAAAAGTAGGCCCATTATCATTCACAACTGGCTGCTTGTCTAGAACTGAGTTGGTTTCTAGCGCTTCTTTATTAGAATTTACTTGATTTCTATTCACTACGGACTCAGTTTGAACAGGAGTAGAGACATTCTGTTTTTTGTCTGGAGTCTTAACCGCACCTAGAACTCGAAACATCGTTCTAGCATTATGGATGATAGGACGAACTTGATAAAAAACCGGAATTGCCTGATTAATGACATTTAACGTTTTACCTGCTGTAGTTAAAAAACCACTCCAACTTGCTCCTTTTAGTAAACCTTTAGAAAACAAACCACCAGAAGTCTTAAACATCGGAGAACTAGCTGTATATAAGTAGGGGTTATAGAAATTTCCCGGATTCATTTCAATCACTCCTTTTACAATATTATATGAATTTTAAAGAAAAATGTTTTCAAAAACTTCGTAGATATGATATACTTGTGTAAGAAAGATAAAGAATAAAATAAAGTGGGTGTAATGATGAATATTTTTATATCTATATATCACGGGATTCAGAAAATTTTTGCTTTTCCAGCTAATTTATTTAAGAAGAAGGATAAAAACGATAAGAAAGAGGAGAAACATAAAAAAACAACTACTACCGATCAAGATCTTATGGCAGAAGCTTTAAAAAATGCTTCTTCATTTGAAGGGGAAACGAGTAAAGTTTTAGAGGAAACCAACACGGATAAAAGTAATCTTGTTACCTTTAATTATGTAGTAAAAAATGAAGCAGGACAGACAATTAAGAGCTCTTTTGATGCAAAAACAAGAAATGAAGTAGAGGCTTTCCTGACTGGCGAGGGTTATACGATTGTTAGTATTGAAGCACAAAAAAAGAATTTTTTAAACTCAGATATTCCTTTTTTGAACACTAAGTTAACTTCTGGAGAATTGAGCTTTGCTTTGACTCAGCTATCAACTTATATCAAAGCAGGTATCCCATTGATTGATTCAGTGCGTATCTTAGCTAAACAAACAGTTAAACCAGCTAAGAAAAAAATATACGAAAGAATTATCTATGATTTAGTAGCTGGAGAAGACTTCAGTAAAGCGTTAGAAAACCAAAGTGATGTCTTCCCAAGATTATTGATCAACATGGTAAAAGCTTCCGAAATGACCGGAGATTTACCTTCAACTCTAGATGAGATGAGTGAATATTATACAACGATTGAAGATACCAAAAAGCAGATGATTTCTGCTCTTACTTATCCATCGATTGTCTTAATTATGTCGGTCTTAGTTATTGCCTTTGTTTTAATTTGGGTTGTACCTTCTTTTATTGATATGTTCCAAGATGCCGAAGCAGGACTACCAGTCATTACTCAGATTACGGTAGCAGCTAGTAATTTCTTATCTAAAAACTATATATGGATAATTCTTGGATTAATCGTAATTGTCGTTGCCTTTATCGTTGCTTATAAAAATGTTAAATCCTTTAGACGGAGCGTACAAGTTTTTCTCATGAAAATGCCAGTCATTGGAAAAATTATGATTTATAACGAGGTAACGATGTTTACCAAAACCTTTGCTCAATTATTAAGTCACAGTGTACATATCACCGATAGTATGGCTATTCTTTCTAAGATTTCTAATAATGAAGTATATAAAGATATCATTGCCAATACGATGAATACCTTGAGTAAAGGTGGTAAAATATCAGAATCCTTTAAAGGCCAATGGGCTTTCCCAGTAGTCGCCTATGAAATGTTAGTAACCGGAGAGTCAACCGGACAATTAGCTACTATGATGGAAAAAGTATCTATTCATTATGCAAATTTACATAAAAATGCAGTTACTCAAGTAAAAAGCTTGATTGAACCGATCACTATTTGTTTCTTGGCTGTATCAGTAGGATTTATTCTTTTATCGATTATTATTCCAATGTTTGACTTATATAGTGCTGTTGGAGATATGTAGAAGAGTGGGGGAAGTAACATGCAGATTTATTACACAATTCTCTTTTTCATCTTAGGAACCGTTTTAGGTTCCTTCTATAATGTAGTAGGATACCGCCTTCCTAAAAACGAATCTGTTTTATATCCAAGGCGCTCCTACTGTCCAAAATGTCATCATTCGTTATCGAAATGGGAGTTGATCCCTGTACTTTCTTTTTTATTTCAAAGAGGAAAGTGTAAACATTGTCACCATCCCATTTCTTTTTTTTATCCGTTTATCGAATTACTAACTGGAGTATTATTTGCGATTAGCTTTTATTCTTTTGGTTTCAGTTATCAATTAGTCATTGCCCTTAGCTTATCCTCTTTATTCAGTATTGTCATCGTCAGTGACTTAGAGTATTTAATCATTCCTGATGAAGTAACTGTCACAGTTGGAATTATCATCAGTATAGCCATTTTTTTAGGCAGAGGATACCAAGAAGGATTGATGGCCCTTGGTTCAGGGGTTTTACTATTTGCGATTATGTATGGAATTATGCTATTAGGAGACTTTCTATTTAAACGAGAGAGTTTAGGCGGTGCCGATATCAAATTGATGTTCATCGCTGGGTTATCACTAGGAACAGTGTTAGGAGTGCTTGTTATTTTTCTTTCTAGTGTTATCGCTTTACCAATTGCCTTAGGATTATATATTGCCAATAAAGAAAAAGTAGTTCCTTACGGACCTTTTATTGTCTTTTCCATCTTACTGTTGTTTTTGCTAAAAGTAGATGTAAATACACTCTGGCAACTCTTTATCTAATGAAAAAATACAAGATTTTTTAAAAGGGTGAAAACTCAAGGAGAGAAATTCGATTTTCTCTTCTTTTTTTTCTATTAACGGGTTATAATAATATTCGACAAGAGGAGGTACTGACATGGAAGAAAAAACAATATTACCCGCAGATACATACACGGTAATCAACAAAACGGTTCTAAAAGAATTCGATCGCAAATTAATTACCATGTTGTACCAACCAATTATCGGCTACACCGCAACTAGTTTGTATTTCACTTTGATTGATGATTTAGATAAAAGAGAAGTAATGAGTGATGACTTAACCCACCACCACTTGATGAGTACCATGCAGTTAAAACTAGAAAAAATTGTGATTGCCAGAAAAAAACTAGAGGCAGTAGGATTATTACGTACTTATTTTAAAAAGGACCAAGCCAGTAATAATAATTACGTATATTTACTTTATTCACCAATGCCAGCTTCTGAATTTTTAAATCATCCAATTTTAAATATTGTCTTATACAATAATCTAGGGAAAACAGAATACGATAAAATTGTCGATTTCTTCAAAGTACCACGGATTCATTTGAAGGATTTTGAAGATATTACTTGTCGTTTTGACCAAGTATTTTCCCCAGTTTCTGGAAATGTCTTTATCGAAAATGAAAATATCATGAAAGAAGTAACTAGTAAAATTAGAATTGAACCAAAGATTGATTTTGACCTATTAATTTCTAGTATTCCTAGTAACATGGTAAGTCCTAGATGCTTTAACGACGATACCAAGGAATTAATTAACTCTTTGGCCTACACCTACGGAATTGATGATTATGCCATGCAGGGCCTAGTCAGAAACTCTCTAAATGAAAAAGGACTAGTAGATAAAGTAGAATTAAGAAAAAGTTGTCGGAATTTCTATCAATTTGAAAATAATGGCAAACTACCAACCTTAATTTATTCTAAACAACCAGAATACTTAAAAGCCCCAGAAGGAGATCATTCTAAATGGGCGAAAATGGTATATACCTTTGAATCTGTTACTCCCTATGATTTCTTAAGAAGCAAATATAAAACCGGAGAGCCCTCTTTACGAGATCTTCGATTAATTGAAAGCCTCTTAGTAGATCAAAAAATGAATCCAGGAGTAGTTAACGTATTGATTGCCTATGTATTAAAAATCAATAATCAAAAATTGACTAAGAGTTATGTCGATACCATAGCCGGTCAATGGAAACGATTAAACATTGAAACTGTAGAAGAAGCAATGAAAATTAGCGAAAAAGAACACAAAAAACTAAAACGTCAATTAGAAAGCAAAAATAAAAATCAAATGGTTAAATCTAAGGCCACTACGAAAGAAGAAGTAGTACCTGATTGGTTTGATAAAGAGTTGAAAAATGAAGAAATGTCGGAAGAAGAAGCGAGTGAACTAGACCAACTTTTAAATTCGATAAGTGATGAAAGTGAGGAGTAAATATGAAGAGTATCCAAGAATTATTAACTTTTAGCGAAGAAGAAATCAATGCCTTAAAACAAAATTGGATTAAAAATTTAAACGATCCTATTTTTAATCACTTGGTAGCCAAATTATCTCTTCCTGATGAAGTTTTAATGAAATATACCTCTAGTTTAGAAGATGCGGCTGTTGAATTAGAACATTGTCGTCATTGTTCAAGTCTAGAAATGTGTAAAAATAAACTTCAAGGCTATTTGTATACACCATTGGAAAGAGGCAATGGCTTAACTTTTCAGTATCAAGCCTGTCCGTATCAAGAAAAAAAACTCCATGATAATGCTTATAAAAACAACATATTACTCTTTGAAATTCCTAAGATGATTAAAGAGGCTTCTTTTCGTAAAGTAGAAAAAGATGATAAGAATCGTCTAGAAGTAATCAAATATTTTAAAGAGTTCTTAGATCATTATGAAGATGAAGAAAAACCACGTGGCATCTACCTACACGGTAGTTTTGGTACTGGAAAATCCTATTTAATCGCTGCTTTATTTAATGAACTAGCCAAAAGAGGTGTTCATAGTGCGATGATTTATGTACCAGAATTCTTAAGAGTACTAAAATCATCATTTGATAGTGATTTCGAAGAAAAATACGAGTATATCAAAAAGGTACCACTTTTATTACTAGATGATATTGGAGCAGAAAACCTAACTGCTTGGGCTAGAGATGAGATTATCGGAACCTTGCTTCAGTATAGAATGGATGAAAAACTACCCACTTTCTTCACTTCAAACTTGGATTTAAAACAATTAGAAGAACATTTTAGTACTACAAACACCGGAGTAGATAAACTAAAGGCAAGAAGAATAATCGAAAGAATTCGCTTTTTGACTAAAGATTTCTGTTTGACTAGTCGAAATCGAAGACAATAAAATATTTCTATCAAAAATATGAATAATTAAAGAGAGGAGACTCTCTTTATTTTTTAGCTAAAAATTATTAGTAAAAAAGAACAAAATGAACAAAATGAACAATAATAAAATTATACTTGCATACTACCTAGGAGAAGGGTATACTTATTAATATAAATAATAGTAGTAAAGTAAATAGTGGAGTGAATAATGAAAAAAAAGAAAAAAGGGTTTACCTTAGTTGAATTGCTTGCGACAATAACGATTTTAGGTATTTTATTAGGAATTGCGATTCCTTCTGTTATGGGATATATGAATAGAGGAAAAGATACCTATTATCATTCTTTAGAAGATAGTGTACTAAATTCAGCTAGAGATTATTTAATTGATTATCGAAGTTTATATCCTAGAGAAATTGGGAATACGGCTAGTATTAGTGGAGACGAACTTTTAAATAATAAATACATTACGAATATTAATGACGAAGATGGGAAAAAATGTGATGCGACTGTAATTGTAGAAAAGATAGATAAAGATGAATACGATTATCATGTATGTTTAAAATGTGGAGATAATTATTCTTCTAGTGATGAGTCATGTGATATGATTGGTAATTCTGGTACGACTAGAAATTATGTAATAGAGGTTGAAGAATTTCCTACTGAGGTTAGACAGGGAGATGACTTGATTTTACCTAAAGGAAAAGTCTATGCGGTAGAAAATGGTGTTAGAACGCTAATTACTGATAAACTTGATCCAACCCCTAAAACAATTGATACAACAGTCT
This sequence comes from uncultured Mycoplasmatota bacterium, assembly GCA_900543675.1. Classification (GTDB taxonomy): domain Bacteria; phylum Bacillota_I; class Bacilli_A; order RF39; family UBA660; genus Alloscybalousia. The sequence goes on along the minus strand of UQRY01000034.1, from coordinate 2,907 downwards.
TAGGAACAACGAATGTAAGATGGATATATCGTTATAAGAGTACTAATCCTAAATCAGTAAAAGTAGTAGATAAAGTGGCTCCTGAAAGACCGGCTGTAAAATTATGGTTTGCGGATGGAACGGAATATAAGCCTGATAATTCAAATGGAAACGTCAATATTACAACAAAGAGTATTATAATGGAAATTACGAGTCGAGATTATGCTTGTGTATTAGGAACAACTTGTCGAAGTAGATATCCAGATCTTGAAGGCTCAGGAGTAAAAGAACTCAGATATCGAGGAGAAGATGATGCTACAGATAGAATAATTCCAACAACCAAAGCAACAACAAGATATACGGAAAATGAAAGTTTATGGGGAAATGTTACGTTAAAAGCAGTAGATAATAGTAACAATGTAAGTGATGAAACAAGTTTTAAAATATATCTAGATAATGAAGCTCCAAGTAAAACGACAGTTACTTATTTAGGAGGAAGTAATACCCATAGTTGGAAGAATAATTATAAATTAAAACTTAGTGCGACGGATAATGTTGAAGTTGCCTACTATGAAATTTATATAGATGGTAGTTATTATGGAACAACAGATTCAGAATGGACACCACCTAATAATTTCAATAACTGTCAAACGACATTTAGAGCCGTTGATTTAGCAGGAAACAAAGGATCTTTCTCAGATGGTCAACATATTCATATGGATACTGAAGCACCAAGTGTTCCAAACGTCAAATATAATGGAGGAAGCAATACTTGTAGCTGGAAAAATAATTACAATTTAACTCTTTCTTCTACGGATAATGTTGGAGTAGACCATTATGAAATGGATACAAATGGCGACGGAAAAAGTGATCGAACAATTAGTAGTAACTTCATCCCAGAAAATAATTTCTATAGCTGTACAACCAGATTTAGAGCGGTAGATGCAGCAGGTAATACTAGTAATTGGACAGGAAATCACCATATTCACATGGACACTGAAGCACCAACTGTACCAACCGTTACTTATAATGGAGGAAGCAATAGTTGTAGTTGGAAAAATAATTACAATTTAACTCTTACTTCAACTGACAATGTATCTATTGCTTATTATGAAAGTGATGGTAACGGGGATGGGATAGCAGATTTTACAACGGCGAGTAATTTTATTCCGTGGAATGGATTCAGTTGTTGTACCCAACGCTTCAGAGCAGTAGATGTAGCTGGAAATGTAAGTGCTTGGACGGGAAATCATCATATTCATATGGATACGGAAAGCCCAAGTAAAACAACAGTATTTTTAAATGGCTATATTTCAGGTAGTTGGACCAATCAAAATATTATTCAAGATTTTAATGCTTCAGATAATGTAGGAATAGCTTATTATGAATATGCTCATAGTACCGGAGTAAGTAGTGGAACTCAAGTTTTTTCTCCTTGGGTAATTAACTGGGATGGAAATTGGAATTTTTATGTTCGAGCAGTTGATCAGGCTGGAAACCGTGGCGCATGGTCTAATGGGTATGCAATAAGAAGAAATACCGTTTTGCCATCTGTTAATATAACTTTACCTAACAATACTCAAAATCAAGTTAGTCTTCAATTAAGCGATGATATTGGTTTATCTGGATACGCAATTACTTCTAGTTCCTCCCAACCGTCGTCTTGGACTAGTTTATCTTCTACAGTAGCGATACCTTCTTATTCTTTTGCTCAAAGTACGGCTACTTATTATGCTTGGGCTAAGGATATTGCAGGGAATGTTAGTTCTAAGAAATTTACAATTACTGCCAATAAGCATTCGCATACTGATTCTTGTTACACAGATAATAGTTGGACTTGTACAAATAATGTATTCCAGTATGCTGGTACATTTGAAGACTCACGTGGTAAGGGCTGGTATTGGAAATGTACGAAATGCGGAAGGAATATGAATCTTTTTGAATGGCAAGGCTATCCTGGTGATACTGTATATTCTTATTGTGGAATGGTTTATACAGATATAGATTTAACTTGTGGAAAGGTAGAAGGGGCGATAGAAAGCTACACATTAACTTTTTAGGCTAGTACCTAGTATTAGGACTAGCTTTTTTCTTTTTTTTGATGATACATTAAGATAGGAATAGGATGGTGGTTTCATGAAAACAAGAGTAAAGCCGAAGATTAAACAATTGACTGAAGTTTCCTTTTTAGAACATATTCACGTATAAGAGTTTTTTCAATTAGAATTTTTTAAATAAGATTATCCATTAAGTATGCTTGCTACTGATTTTAATGAGTGTGTGTTTTATGATATCGCTTTTTATGGAACAGAAGGAAGTACAGCATGGAATACGACAGAACATTTGCATTCCAGAATCATTGTTGCCGGTGGAGGAGGTGGTGCCGATAATCGATTAGGAACTTTGAATAGTACTGATGATGGCAGCGGTGGAGATGGCGGTGGAGTTCAAGGTAGTCCAGGCCGTGATAATGGTGTTTTATCAGGTAAGATCAGTACGCAAACCTCAGGCAATGCTTTTGGTTACGGAGGAGGTCCTGGTAGTATAGATAACGGTGGCGGCGGAGGCGGCTGGTATGGCGGTTACCGTGGCACCGATACAAATAGTGGTGGTGGCGGAGGTTCAGGCTATGTTTATACCGCATCAACCGCATCTTACTATCCGAATACACTATTAAATAGCAGTTTTTACTTGACTAATGCATCAACTACCGCTGGAAATAGATATGGTAATGGTATGGCTAGAATTAGTGCTGGTAGTTAAATATCTCAATTTTAAGAGACAATACATTATTAAGTATTGTTTCTTTTTTATGTATAAATTTGTTAGTCTTTTTCCATAATAAAATAGATATGTAATATGCTTAAAAAATTTGTCAATAATTTAGGAAAATGTCTCAAAATTTTTTAAACATTTGCGGGAAAATTT
>UQRY01000033.1 GCA_900543675.1 uncultured Mycoplasmatota bacterium | reverse complement strand
ACAGTGAGACATTTTCGCAAGTTAACACTTAAGACATTATCACAAATTAATCATATATATTACGGGATATGAAAAATAGGAATTGACAAAAAGAAAAATACTTAGTATAAATGAATGGATAAGGATGTGAAGAAATGGCAGAGAATTTAGTCATCGTAGAATCCCCTAGTAAAAGTAAAACAATTGAAAAATACTTGGGTAAGGATTATAAAGTAGTATCCTCTAAAGGACATATTCGTGATTTAGCAACGACAGGTAAATATGGATTAGGGGTCGATATTGAACATGATTTCGAGCCTAATTATACTTGGATTAAAGGAAAGAAAAAACTGGTTAGTGATTTAAAGAAGGAAGCGAAGAATGCCAATAAGATTTATCTTGCGACCGACCCTGACCGAGAAGGGGAAGCGATTTCATGGCATTTGAAGGACTCACTTGGGATTAAAGATAAAGATTATGAGCGAGTATTGTTTCATGAAATTACCAAGGATAAAGTCTTAGATGCATTTAAGCATCCTAGAAAAATAGATGATGATTTGGTTCATAGTCAAGAAACAAGACGTATTTTAGATCGCATTATTGGATTTCGCTTGAGTAAGTTAATGCAGTCAAAGACTGGGGGAACAAGTGCTGGAAGAGTACAGAGTGTTGCTTTAAAATTGATTGTTGATAGAGAACGAGAAATTGCTTCTTTTACTCCAGAAGAATACTGGACAATTACGGCTAAGTTTTCTGATTTCGAAGCTGAACTTTTCCAACATCATCATAAGAAAATAGAAGTAAAGAATGAAAAAGAAGCTGATCATGTACTCGAGAGTTTAAGTGATACTTATACACTAGAAAATATCGAGTCAAAAGTGAAAAATAAAAAAGGGAAAGTACCATTTATTACTAGTACTCTACAACAGGAAGCATCTACTAAACTTGGGTTTACTGCCAAAAAAACCATGTCGATTGCTCAGAAATTGTATGAAGGAATTGATATTGGTAAAGAGACCGTCGGTTTAATTACTTATATGAGAACTGACTCTATTCGATTATCTGATGAGTATGTAAACGGTGCGAAAGAGTATATTACGAAGGAATACGGTAAAGATTATGTGGGCAGTATAAAAGTTAGTAAAAAGAAAGAAAATGTTCAAGATGCTCATGAAGCCATTCGTCCAACGAGTGTACTTAGAACACCAAAAGAAGTAAAAGCTCATTTAACTTCTGATGAGTATAAATTATATCGATTAATTTATTTTAGAGCCTTAGCTTCTTTGATGGCAGATGCGAAAGTGAATCAAACGACAGTTATTTTTAATAATCAAGATTATCAATTTAAAACCACCGGTCAGGTTCTTGTCTTTGATGGTTACCTAAAGGTATATGCTGATTATGAAAGTAGTGAAGATAAAGTTTTACCGGACTTTAAAGAAAATACTTATGTGACAACAGATGTTGAAAAGAAACAACATTTTACTTCACCACCAAGTCGCTATACGGAAGCCAAACTCATTAAAGAGATGGAAGAGTTAGGAATTGGTCGTCCTTCTACTTACGCAACCATTATCAGTAATATCAAAGATCGTGGATATGTCGATATGGAGGATAAAAAGTTTATTCCTACTAAGACTGGATTTGAAGTAACCGATAAGTTACAAGAATTTTTCAGTGATATTATCAATGTAGAATATACTCGTGATATGGAAAATGATCTTGATGAGATCGCTTCTCATCATAAAGATTCTTTGACGATTCTTCGGGATTTTTATCAGAAGTTTGAGCCGATCGTCCAAAAGGCTTTTGGAGAAATGGTGAAGAATGCTCCTGAAGAAACTGGAGAAATTTGTCCAGAATGTGGTAGTCCTTTAGTTAAGAGAACGGGACGTTACGGAGAATTTGTTGCTTGTAGTAATTATCCAGAGTGTAAATATATCAAAAAAGAAGTAAAAGAATTAAAAGAGATTATGGATTGCCCAGAATGCCACGAAGGTAAAATTATCGAAAGAAAAACGAAAAAAGGAAAAATCTTTTATGGATGTAGTCGTTATCCAAAATGTCAGTTTGCGTTATGGGATAAGCCGATTCCTGAGTTTTGTCCAGTTTGTAATCATGTATTCGTGGAGAAAAATGGGGTTAAAAAATGTAGTAATCCAGATTGTTCAACACAAAAGGACGCGAAATAGTCGCTGTCTTTTTTTTGTTCCTTTTTTTGACTCTTTGTGATATGCTAAACATGAGGTGAAGAAAGCTGATGAATCGTTATCAATTACAAGCCGTATTATTAGATGGAGCTACCGAAAATATTACTTTGCCAGAATGTTCTCGTTTAATCGATATTGATCGATTTACGAATTCGTTTAATCGCTTTGATTTTGAAGAGTGGCTACGAAAAAATGGGTATTTATCTTCGGATAGTAATATCCAGTCTTTTCAGATTGCGATTAAAGGAAAAGATTACCCTTATTCAGTAATGTTTAAGAATCCGTATTTAGAAAAAATCTTAAAACATATGAGTACGAGTGATAGAGTAGATTCTTCTTGTGAGGATTTTCAGGAAATGAGAAAGTTTTTATTTCAACATGTAGAAAAAGAGAAGTTTCACTTTTTAGAAAAGTATCCTTATCAAAATCATCTTTCTCGAAAGGTTTATCATTATTTACAATCAACTGTAGAATCATCAGAGGATTTATTACATAAAAAAAGTATCGAGGCAGAAATTGTTCGAGAAATTACTCGTTATAAAACTTATCGTTCACTTAGTCTTTATCGTCATAATCGAGTAGATCAATATTATGTGCAGTTTGGTCATAGAGTAAGAAATCAAGCGGTTCAACCACCGAGGGTACAAGGTCAACAACCAAGAGTACAAAAGGTAGAGATTAAAGCAACTTTTGAAGACTTTGAAAAAAATTATCAATTGGATAGGCAAACTCCAAAAGTTCAGGTATATGGCGGGGTTCAAGTATTTTTTAACGATTGTGGGGAAGAAAGAGAAGAATATTTAACAGAAGAAGAATTAGAAAAGGGCATGATCAAACAGTGAAAGAATTGTTAAGTGGCAGTAAAGAGCTTACTGCTTTTCTTGCTTATTTAGAAGTACAGAAAAATTATTCTGTTTATACTAGAAATAATTATCAAAGAGATATTGAAGATTTTTTGACTTTTTGTAATGACCGTAGAATTTCTTATTTAGAAATTACTTATCCAGATGCACAATCTTATCTTGTTTATTTATACGAGGAGAAGAAGAATCAGGCTAGTAGTGTTTCTAGAAAGATTAGTGCGATTCGTAGATTTTATCAATATTTAAGTAATCAGAATATTACCCAAAATAGTTCCTTTTCTCTTTTAAAGTTACCAAAGAAAGAAAAAAGACTTCCTAAATTTTTTGCTTATAACGAGTTAGAGGAATTGTTTTGTATTCCCAATCAATCTACACCACTTGGACAAAGAGATGCTCTTATTTTAGAAATGCTTTATGCAACTGGAATTCGAGTTAGTGAATTAGTAGGTATCGAAATAGAAGATATTCATCTTACTGATAAAACGATTCATATTTTAGGGAAAGGAAATAAAGAACGAATTGTTTATTTTAATCAAGTAACGGCGAATCGTTTAAAAAAGTATTTAGCAGATGGAAGAAAAATATTAAATCAAAAACAGCTTTCTTTTTTATTTCTTAATCAACGTGGCGGACAATTAACTACCAGAGGAGTAGAAGATATCTTAGAACGTATTATTCAAAAGACTTCTTTAAATAAGCATATTTCTCCTCATATGATTCGTCATAGTTTTGCGACTCATTTATTAAATGAGGGCTGCGATTTACTATCTGTTCAACAGTTATTAGGTCACGAAAGTTTAAGTGCCACTTCGATTTATACTCATGTTACAACGGATCGTTTGAAAGAGGTTTATTTACATACACATCCTAGGGCGAAGAAAAAATAATATCTTGAAAACTTATTGGATGAATAAGTTAATAATCTTAAAAGCTTTTTAGGTAATCATACTGGTAGTTTATCTATATAATGTAGAATGTGGATAAAATTAAGTAGTCCATAAAAATTTAACGATGAAAAGGAAGAAAACATATAAATCATATTGTTTTCTTTTTCTTTTTTCTGTTATACTATAATTGTCGGTTGATAAGAAAGGAATGATAGAATGAAATACGTTTATTTGTTTAGTGAAGGGAACAAAGACATGCGTAACTTACTCGGTGGAAAGGGTGCTAACCTTGCCGAGATGACTAGTATTGGGTTACCAGTACCACGTGGGTTTACTGTAACGACGGAAGCTTGTACTAGATATTACGACGATGGGAAAACAATTGCCGACGAAATTGTTAAAGAAATCGACGAGAAGGTAGAAGAGCTTCAAAAGTTAACAGGTAAAAAATTAGGAGATAGCAAAAATCCGTTACTGGTATCGGTAAGAAGTGGTGCTCGTGCTAGTATGCCTGGTATGATGGATACCGTGCTAAATCTTGGTTTAAATGATAAAGTTGCGAAAGGATTTGCAAAGACGACCAATAATCCGCGATTTGTTTACGATTCTTATCGTAGATTTATTCAGATGTTTGCGGATGTGGTTATGGGCTTTCCAAAGAGTTCGTTTGAGCGTCTTTTTGACAAGATTAAAGAGGAGAAAAATGTCGAATTCGATACTGAACTTACCGCAGAAGATTTGATGGAAGTTGTTGATATTTACAAGAAGGAGTACAAAAAACATGCGGGAGTAGAATTTCCACAAGAACCTCGGGTTCAATTATTAGAGGCAATCAAAGCGGTATTTAGAAGTTGGAATAATGATCGTGCCATTACTTATCGTAGATTGAATGATATTCCATCTTCTTGGGGAACTGCAGTTAACGTTCAAGAAATGGTTTATGGAAATCGCGGAGATACGTCTGGTACCGGTGTAGCATTTACGAGAAATCCTGCAACAGGGGAGAAAAAGTTGTTTGGTGAGTATTTAATGAATGCTCAAGGAGAAGACGTTGTAGCTGGTATTCGTACGCCACAATCGATTGATACTTTGAAAGAAACCATGCCAGAATGTTATGAAGAGTTTGTCCGTATTTGCCATATTTTGGAAGAACATTATCGTGATATGCAGGATATGGAATTTACGATTGAAGATGGTAAACTTTTCATGTTACAGACGAGAAATGGAAAAAGAACTGCTGCTGCTGCTTTAAAAATTGCTGTTGATTTAGTGAATGAAGGAATGTTAACTAAGGAAGAAGCTTTACTTAAAGTAGAACCTAAGCAACTTGATCAACTTTTACATCCAAATTTCGATGTAGATAGTTTGAAAGCTGCTGAAGTGATCGCTAAAGGATTGGCTGCATCACCTGGTGCTGCAACTGGAAAAATCTATTTTACAGCAGAAAATGTAATTAAAGCTCATGAAGCAGGCGAAAAAGATATGTTATTGGTTCGTCTTGAAACTTCTCCAGAAGATATCGAAGGAATGAATCTTGCTCATGGTATTTTGACGATTCGTGGTGGAATGACTTCACACGCAGCTGTAGTCGCACGTGGTATGGGTACTTGCTGTGTATCCGGTTGTGGTGAACTTCGTATCGATGAAGAACAAAAAACAGTAACGACTAAAGATGGTAAAGTCTTTACAGAAGGCGATTGGATGAGCTTGGATGGTTCAACGGGAAATGTTTATGGCGAAAGAATCAAGACAGTAGATCCAGAAATTGTCGGAGACTTTGAAACCTTTATGGGATGGGCTGATAGCGTTCGTACTCTTAAAGTAAGAACCAATGCCGATAATCCAAAAGATGCTAGTGTTGCTCGTAAATTTGGCGCTGAAGGAATTGGCCTTTGCCGTACAGAGCACATGTTCTTTGAAGCAGATAGAATTTTTAACTTCCGTCGTATGATTACAGCGGATACAAAAGAAAAACGAGAAGAAGCACTCGAAAAAATACTTCCTTATCAACGAGATGACTTTGAACAATTATTTAGAGTGATGGAAGGGTATGGCGTAACGATTCGTTTCCTTGATCCACCACTACATGAATTTTTACCTCATACTGACGAAGAGATTAAACCACTTGCGGAAAGTTTAGGTATGACTTTTGAAGCGTTAAAGGCTAGAGTAGAGTCATTAAAAGAATTTAATCCAATGATGGGACATCGTGGTTGTCGTTTGGCTGTTACTTATCCAGAAATTGCAGAGATGCAAACTCGTGCGGTAATTGAAGCGGCAATTAAAGTAAACAAAGATGGTATTCAAGTAAGCCCTGAAATTATGATTCCGTTAGTTGGCGATGTTAAAGAATTAACTTTCGTAAAAAATATTGTTACCTCTACCGCTGATCGTATCATAAAAGAAGCAGGAGTTGAACTCGATTATCATGTCGGAACGATGATCGAAATTCCAAGAGCAGCGATAACGGCAGATAAAATTGCTGAAGAGGCTGAATTCTTCTCTTTTGGTACAAATGATTTAACACAAATGACTTATGGATTTAGTCGAGATGATGCTGGTAAATTCTTAGAAGATTATTATAAGAAAGGTATTTTTGAAAGCGATCCATTTGCTCATGTTGATCAAGAAGGTGTCGGCGCATTAATGAAGATTGCTGTAGAAAAAGGTAGATCAACTAGACCAGATATCAAACTTGGTATCTGTGGTGAGCATGGAGGAGATCCTGCAAGCGTAGAATTCTGTCATCAATTAGGGCTAACTTATGTTTCTTGTAGTCCATATCGTGTACCTTTAGCTAGACTTGCTGCGGCACAAGCCGCTATTAAAAGTAAGGGGTCACAAAAGTAATTTTTGGACTACAAACTAAAAAAAATCAAGACTAAAGAGACGTTTTATCGTACTTTAGTCTTTTTTTTTGCTCTATGAGACAATTTCATAGAGGTAAAAATAATGTTCAATTTTTATACTTATCCAGAATTAAGAGACTTATCTCAAGGTTCTAGTTTAGAAAGTGATGATTCTAATGAAGTAAAAAAATTATTTTTAGAATTTGAAAAACAAATAAGAAAAAATCCTTTAAAAATAGAATTAAAAGTAGATGAAGAATTTGACATGAATTCTAATAGACTATTTTATGATGCTTCAGTTGAATATGTTAATCAATTAAATAAAGAGTTAGAAATATTAGAAATTGATGAGGATTTAATCGAAATACGAAAATATTAAAAAATAAAGAAAGTTAAAACTATAGATATTATTGCCCCTCTAACTTGATTGTTGTACCTGTTACATTAAATTATTGACTAAAGAAGGGATAAAAATTAAAAACAATATTTTTATGATATAATTATTTATGGTAGGTTTAGGAGTGATGTTATGAGTTTATATAGTTTAGTTAATTCCATTGTAAATTCGCAAAATGAAAATGAAGCAAATAAATTATTAATAGGAAGCAATATATTACTATTAAATAATAGAGAGTATTATAATGCAATAATATCTAATTTCATTCAAAAGAAAGAAACAATAATAAAAAAAGAAAATGGAAAATTAGTTTTTGATTTAAATAATACAAATGATATTTGGAATATTATCTTTATAAGTGAATATATAAAAGAAAATGATTTTTTGTATAAAACCTATAATAATCTACTATTAGAAATAGCCGATATAGAAAGTCGATTATCAATAATAAAGAATAAGCATAAAACTGCCAAATCAAAAGAAGAACATGCTAGTATAAATACAGAATATCAAAATCTAAATAATGTATTACAATCTAAAAAAAATCAAACAGAGAGTATGAGTGGAGTTTTATCAACATTTTATAATACTGATTGGGTAAATCTTATCAATACAAAAAATAAGATTGAACAACTCCGAGAAATTGATATTTTAAAACAAGCTGTAAATATAATTCACAAAATAAGAAATAGTCTGGAACATGATAATTTAGATATTGATAAAGTAATTGAATTGGATAATGATAATTTTAAAATATCAATACCAATAGAGTATTTAGATGGATTTAATAAAGGAAGAATAATAGCTAATAATGAAGATAGAATTATAGTAGAACGGACAAATTCAATAACCTTACCATTATTAAGTGAACTAGATTGCGATATAAATTCACTTCAAAGCATCTTCTATAATATTGAACCAGAATTTTTATCGCTACTTCTTGAAAAATACAATTATAATGTAAAAGATATATATAGATTGTCTAGAGGTGTTTTAGAAAATAATCAAAAAACAAAAGAATTACTAAATAAAGGAGTAAGCATTGAAGTAATCGAAAAAATTCCATATATAATTACTGATCCATTTATAAGCGTGCAAGACATTGTTAAAATGGTAAACTATTTAGAACAAGAAAATTTATTAGATAAAATAAGCAAAATCAATCCGTTAGCTTTTAGAAATGTTGACATTTTAGATTTGTATTTAAAAAATGGTATTGATTTAGATATTATTAATAGTTTTGATTTTGCATCTTTTGTAAATCCTTTATATGCAATATCATTGCTTGAAAAAGTTAATTTGTTAAAAGAAAATGGTATAGAATTTTCAAAATTAATAAAAAGATTTTCTAACAAAAGAGATGCTAATATAATTGATTTTCACTATGCTGAAGAAATTGTTAAATTTGTAAATAGATTAAAAGAAAATAATATACCAATTGAAGTATTGTATGATGAAAATATATTAAAAACAGAATTATTTAAAGATAGTGAAAGATTTAAGAAAATAATTTTTAATGGTTCAGAGATATATGCTCCATTAATTAGACCTATATATTGGTTTATAGTATCTTCTGATGGTAAAAATTTTGATACAAATAAATGGATAGTAGATGAATTAGTTAAGAATGGAATTAAATATGAAGAAATAGGTATTTATGGTAATAATTTCGAAAAGTTAAAAACTGTATTGATTAAGAATAATTTATATCCAATGAACTCGGAAAATAATAAGGTTTATATATTGTTAGAATTCTTACGAGTGATGGAAGAATTGAAAAAAAATGGTGTTTTTTATGAAAATGTATCAATATTTGAAAACATAACTTATTTAGTCAATAATGGGGTGAACATTCAAGAGATAGATTCAATATCTATAGATGCAATAGCAAATGCAAAGAAAACAATGTATTTTATTGGACAAAATATTTCTTTTGAGGAAATAAAAAAGATTCCTGTCTCTGGTTATAGAAATATAGAAGGAACGATAGAATTAATTAAGTTTTTAAAAGAAAATAATTTATCGTTTGAAATGTTAAATGATGACTTATGGAAAAATCCAATAAATACAATTAATTTATTAAAAGTAATTCCAAAAGATAAAATGAATATTGTCAAAAGGCTATCTGAACTATCGATCAATGATATTGATAAAACAATTCAAATAGTCAATAAACTTATAGAATATAATATTGATATTGACACAGTATCATCGAATTTTATAGAAGGAGCAGACGATTCTATATCTTTTATTAAATGGTTAGAAACAAAAAAATATGATATGAAAATTTTGGAAAAGTTACCTTCTTATGCTTTCTTTAGATTTAATGAAATGGACCATATAAATACAGTATACTATTCTACGACTTCGCTTAAAAAATATGAAAATCTACCTGATAATGGAGAAAGTTATTTGGAACAAGCAGAGAAATTGATAGAGTGCTTAATCAATAATGGGTATACAATTGATAAAGAATTACCAAAAAAGGTTTTCAGCGTTCCTAATGTTAAAAATCAAAATATTGAATATTTATTAAAACTAGTTAGTTATGAATATAAAAAATTAGATGAATTTCCAGAAGAATTTTATACATGTAATTTTGAAATATTGGAAAATATGTGCAAAAACTATAATTATAATTTATGTAAAAGCATTTTTGGAATAGGAAATTCTAAATTAATATCAGTATTAATCTATGGAAATTCTGTATTTAGCCAATATCAAAAGGAAAAACATGATGATTTATTGATTGATATTGATCCAATTACAATTATTCATGCAGGTTTTAATACAAGTTTAATGTATAAGAATAATATTAATGAATGGAATCAAGAAACGTATTTAACAAGATTTATAAGTAATGAAAACGAACAACCACGTGATAATACTGAAATAAAAAAATATATATTAGATAAATTTAGAAATGCATGCGCTCATTTTAGGTTTAAACCAGTATTAGATAATCAAGGAAATATAGTTGAAGATAAAATTTATATTTATGATAAATATGATGAGAGTAATGAAACAAATTTTGATATTATTTTAGACATAAGAGATTTTGTTGAAATAACTCGTCAAGTAGAAAAAGGTTTACTTCAAAAGAAGGATGAAGATTTCATTATTGATGAAGAAAATAGATTTAAAAAAAGATAGAAGAAATATATTAACTTAATGAAAATTAAAGTTTAATTATATATTTAATAAAGTTGCCCCTCTAACTTGATTGTCCTACAAGCAGTGGTTAAGGGTAAAATATAAACAATCAGAAAGATCAATTAAGATAATTTATAGATACTAAGAAGACTAAGATGACTATTATGTCGTATATCTTAGTCTTTTTATTATGAAAAATATTTTTATTGGTGGATGAATAAAAATACTTATATCGTGTCTACTAAGCAATCACTTTAGAATAAGTGACAGTGGAAAATAAGAAATAGAAAATAATTTTTAAAAAATTATTGACAAATTTATATGTTATTAATATAATGTTAATAACAAGTGAACTTGTATATTTTTTAAAACCAGTTATTAATAAAATGTTAATAAGAAAGATGGAGGGTAATGTGAAAACATATTATATAGTTTAAAAACTGGGTAGGCGTAGCTAAATCTTTAAAAGAACAAGACGATATAAAAGTAGTAAGCATTCAAAGATTGATCTATCTAAGATAAAGCAATAGTAGTAAGAGAAGATTAATGAATAGTGAATAAAGAAGTGGAAAATAAATAGGAGTGTGATGAAATATGAAAATAGGAATATTTGGAGGAAGCTTTAATCCGCCTCATAAAATGCATAAAAAAATAGCTAAAATTTTAATCAAAAAAGGATATGTAGATAAGATTATCTTTGTTCCAACTGGGTTGAAATATGAATATAAAACAAATCTAGTATCAAATGAAAAAAGGGTAGAAATGTTATCTTTAATGATAGGAAAAGAAAGAAATATGTCAATCAGTGAATATGAGTTACAACCAAATCCAGTCTATACTTATGAAACATTAAAACATTTTAAAAAAATTTATAACAATGATGACATCTATTTTATTTGTGGAGCCGATAACTTGAGTTATATTGACAAATGGAAAAATGGAGAAAGTATTTTAAAAAACTATAAAATATTAGTGATCAAAAGAGAGACTGATGAGATAAGTCAATTATTAGAAAAATATAAAAAATATAAGCAAAATATTTTTATTGCACCCTTGAAAGAACATGCCATATCATCAACTAGGATAAGAAATTATCTAAAACAGAATAACTATCTAAAAGCAAGGTTTTATTTAACCAGAAAAGTCTATAAGTATATAAGAAAAAATCATTTATATGAAGAAAAGAAAGGAAGTGTCTATCATGTTATTAAAAGTAATTAAAAAGTTTTCTCTCTTCGAATGGTGTATGATTCTAGCCGTTACCTTCTTTACTATTTATTTTGCTAGTATAAATAAAGAAGATAGCTTAACTTATTTATTCATAGATGCTGTTGCGGCAATATCAGGAATATTTTGTGTAGTGTTATGTGCAAAAGGAAAACGAAGTCAATATATCTGGGGATTATTTAATATTCTAGGCTATATTGTTGTAGCTTGGATTCATAAATACTATGGAGAAGTAATGTTAAATGCTATCTATTATCTACCATTACAATTCATTGGATATTATTTATGGAGTAAAAATACCAATTTAGAAGACGAAAAAGTAAACGGGAAAAAGTTAAACATAAAACAATCCGTTATTTTACTAATGATTACCGGATTAGGGATTATTATATATCAATTTTTATTAAATCATTTAGGAGGAACTCATCCACTATTAGATAGCGCATCAACGGTGATTTCCATTACGGCTAATCTATTAATGGTTCTAAGATATAGAGAACAATGGTTATTATGGATTGTAATTGATGTGATTACGGTAATTATGTGGTATAACGTTAAAGATTATATCATGGTAACCATGTGGAGCGTATATCTAATCAATGCTTTTTATGGATATTATAACTGGACAAAAATGGCAAAGGAGGAATAAAAATGTATGAAATAGGAATGTATGGTGGAACATTTAATCCATTACACTTAGGACATGTAAATAATATTATCATGGCTAAAAATCAATGTAAATTTCTTTATATAGCGATAAGTATCAGTAATGATCCTAAGGAAATAGAGGAAAAAACACGGATTATGTGGTTAAAAAATATTACTGAGCATATGGAAAATGTAGAAGTGTTTCCCATTTATTCAAAAAATATAACTAAAGATGCTTATAGTATGCAAGATTGGTATCAAGGTGCACAAGATATAAAAGAATATATTGGAAGAAAAATAGATGTAGTCTTTGCTGGAAATGATTATAAGGGAAAAAATATTTGGGAAAAGATTTATCCAGAAAGTAAAATTGTTTATTTTGATCGAGAAGAAATTAATATTTCCTCTACTCAAATTAGGCAAAATCCATATCGATATTTTAATTATTTACCTACCTGTGTAAGAAAATATTACACCAAGAAAGTTTGTATCATCGGTACAGAGAGCTGTGGTAAAACAACCCTCGTTAGAAATCTTGCTAAAGTTTATAATACAACTCATGTAGAAGAAGCTGGAAGATATATTTGCGATGAAGCAGGTGGTATTGATAACATGCAAAAATATCATTACTTTGAAATTTTGTTTCAACATAAACAGGCTGAAAAAGAAGCCTTAGAACATGCGAATAAAGTCTTATTTATTGATACTGATTCATTAATTACTTTGTATTATTATCAATTAGGTTTTCAAAAGAATAGTGAAGAAGATTTTGAAATAATCGCAAGAAGCATCTCAAAATTAAATCACTATGACTTATATTTATTTTTAGAACCAGATGTAGCTTGGATACAAGATGGAACAAGGACATATGGTACTGAGGAAGTAAGAAAAGAAAATAATAAAATATTAAAACAAATCCTAAAAGATAATCATATTCAATATAAAACAATTACTGGTAATTATGAAGAACGTTATTTAAAGGCAAAAAAATATATCAATGAATTGTTGAAAGGGGAATAACTATGTTTAAAAGACAAGAAATAATAGATTTTGTAGGAAAGATTATTAGTCAAAGTACAGAAAAAGAAGAAACGAAAAGAAATCTCCAACAATTTAGAAGTTATTTAGATTTAACTAAGATGACAGATGAAGATACCTTGAGTACTTTAGATCGAATAATTACTTGTACTGATGAGTTAATCGCGATAAAAGAAAAGCTTGGAAGTTGTGATGTTACTAGTTTGTTAGAAAATACTGTAGTAGATAAACCGAAAAAACTAGTCAAAAAAGAAAAGGAAAACGTTCACTACCATCATTATCACCGAGATTCTTATAGTCCTTCTTATGAGCCATCTTATTGGTCTACAGGTTGTAGTGGTCAAAGTGGTACTTATCGAGGTGGTTGTTAATCATGGAAAAAATAAAAATCTTTGATAGTGAATTACCTGTTAAAGATTATTATTGTACAGATAGTCCAACTAATATAAAGAAAACTAAACCAACTTTAAGATTGTATATAAAATTAACTGATCAATGTTTAGCTCATTGTAAATTTTGTAGTAATGCAAAAAGTAGGGATTTTGGAACTATTGATTTAGAGAAGTTAGCTTTTGTTATTTGGTATCTAAAAGAAAAGGAAATCCTTCACGGTATTAGTATAACTGGTGGTGAACCTATGACTAATCCGGATAAGTTGTTTCAAGTATTAGATTTAATTTATACGATAGATAATAATATGGAAGTGGCTATTTCCACTAATGGTTATCATTGTAGAGAATTTAAAAATTATGATAAAGTGAATCAGTTGGAAAGTATTCATATTTCAAGGCACCACTATACTGATAAAAAAAATGAAGAGATATTTTGTTCTTCTTCTATCGCAACAACAGAAGATATAATTGACTTACAGGATAATTTAGAAGATAAAAAAATTATTAATATCAATACAATGATTATGAAAAGTGGCATTCATTCATTACCAGAAATTAAGAAAATGTTAACCTATGTAGGGAATATTGGCGTATATAAAACCGGTTTTGTATCTTTAATGAAATGTAATTCCTATTCTGAAAGCGAATTTATTAATTTTAATACTTTGTTTGCTAATTTAGATAAGAATTTTTTTCCGGGACATCATTTTTATAGTAAAGATTATTGTGAATGTATAGATGGAATATATTTAACAGAACAAAATCGATTAGTAGAATATTATGCTAGAATGGTTAAAGAGTGTAATTGCCCATATATAACACAGTTGGTCTATACTTCTGATAATCGATTAACATCTGGATTTGGTAAAAAAGTTTTGTGGAAGTAAGGCTTTGAAATTTTGGAATATAATTTTCATTTTTGTTTATGATTATTTAATTTTTGAAGGAAAGACTAGTAAACAATAGTAAAAGTAAAATGAACGTTAATTGCTTGGATATTATTTTTAGAAGTTTTCTAAGAGATAAAGAATTTTGACTACACTCTAAATTGGATTAAGGTCAAATTTATTTAACTTCTTCGTCAAAAGCTGGTGTCAATAATTTAGGAAAATGTCTCAAAATTTTTTAAACATTTGCGGGAAAATTT
>UQRY01000032.1 GCA_900543675.1 uncultured Mycoplasmatota bacterium | reverse complement strand
GAAAATAGTGAAAAAAAACTAAAAAAATTTAGAAATAGATTAATTTTCCACTTTACTATATAAAAGAAAGATAACATATAACAATATTTTCCTCTGATAGCTATATGCTACAAAATTAGAATTTATCTTTTTAAAACAAAAGTATTTAAAAGCAACTTTTTTCAACAAGCTCATTTTTGTCCATAAGCTTTATCCTTAAAGAAAAGAAATACGTGCTAGGTATTTCTGGACTTTTATTTATAGAAATCAGCTTTTCTTTTATCTTGGTTCTATTTTTGTTTGGCTATAGTGATCATATAGTTCTTTAAATCGTTGGAAATGGATAATTTCTCTTTGTCTTAACCATAGTAGTGGACCGATGACATCAGGATCTTCAGTCAAGTCGATTAAGTTTTCATATACTGCGCGTGCTTTTTGTTCTGCAGCCATATCCTCAGATAGATCAGCTAAATAATCACCAGTAGTAGCTACATAGCTAATGGTAAAAGGTACTCCATTAGCGTCAGTAGGATACAATGAACGATTATGTTCAGCATAGTGACTAGCCAACCCCGCTTTTTCTAATTCATCGATTGTTGCATTTTTCATTAATTGATATACCATGGTAGATATCATTTCAATGTGAGCAAGTTCTTCAGTGGCAATATCGGTAAGAAGGGCTTTTCCTCGATTATCTGGCATAGTATATCGTTGGTTTAAGTAACGTAAGGCGGCAGCCATTTCTCCATTAGAGCCTCCATATTGTGTAACTAAGTATTTTGCCATCCGTAAGTCTTTTTTCTTAATAGAAATTGGATATTGTAATCTTTTTTCATATTTCCACATATTAACTTTCCTCCATTTCCCAAGGCCAAGCATAAGCTTCCCAACTAAATTGATCTCGATTAGATAAGGCGTTAACGGTTAACGGCCCATATTTTTTTTCATAGGCTTTTGTCGCTTCATTAGCCATTTGTTGATAATGATTAAATAACGCTATCATCTGTGTATCATTAGGATAAACATCTAAATATAAGTTAATTTCATGAGCCGCAAATGATAATTGATCAACATTTAGTAAAAGTTCTGCCTGTTCATTATTCGGTACTAATTTAGTGGGCCTGTAGTTTTGATATTGTCGATAAAGATGGTCAAATAAATTACCTCGAATAAATCCTTCATAAGGTTCTTTTAGTGGTTGATTAAGGGTGGGTGTAGGATTAGGGTTTAAAAAGGTTTGATTAAAGATATCCATTTGTGGACGATCATATTGATCAAAACTAAAATTATTATTCATTAAAATCTCTCCTCTAGTTTAATGTATGATAAATGTGGGGAAGAGTCTGGGCGCTAGTTATTAGTTATGAATTTATTTTTTAAAAATGGGTGTTCATACCACTCTTTTTTTGCGTTAGTTAATATAATATAGTGAAAGGAGTGTAAAAAAGTATGATGTATGGTTGTGGATGCCCAAGTTATGGTTATCCTGGATATGGATATAATGATGGCGGCAATAATTGGTTATGGATTATTATAATCGTATTTGTTATTTTCTTCTTATTTTGTGGTTCAGGTTTTGACCGTGGAAGAAATAACTGCTGTTAAGGAAAAAATTTCTATTCTTTGAAAAGATTGCTAAAAAAGCAGTCTTTTTCTTTACATAGTGCTTTTACAAAAATTAAATTCTTATTATGTAACATTAAAAATAATACCCCGTATCAGCACTTATTTAGAAAAATAAAAAGAAAAAGTTAAGATTTTTAATTAAACATTTTCCATCACCAACTAAAAATTTTTTCTTACACCATAAAAAAGAATACTACTATCAGCAACTTTCTCAAGTCTCTTATTCTTTCTAGTAGTATTCTTCTAAAAATTTATAATTTTAAAAATAGATAGCTAAAAAATCAATATTTCTAAAAAAGAAATCATAACCAAATAAACAATAATCAAACACTGATTTTTATAAACAATATTAATTAATCACTAATTTAATTATTTGTTGGTCCTTCTTCTTCTCGAATAATATCCTTAAACTTCTGATCAAAGCGTACCAATTCTTTCTTAATCACATCTGGATAAATATTTTTTGAATTTTCGATTGCTTTTCTAACATCAATAATGGTAACTTCTTTTCGATTAGCAAAAACAGCTTGAGAAAACGCTTGAGCAAGTAATGTCAAACAAATATCTGGATACCTTGATCCAATACCATAAATTCGTTTGTATTCAGAAGTAATATCCACAATAAAAGCCATAATTTCACTTTGAATAAACTGCGTATATTTTAATTTAGCTCCTGTAGTCTTTTCTATCTTAGGTAAAGTTCCCATTAAAATTTTAATCGTCATCTCACGATCTGGTTCGGCCACCTCTACTTTTTGAAAACGTCTAACGAAAGCTTTATCTCGTAAAATATAACGCTCATATTCTTCTGTCGTCGTAGCCCCAATAACTTTAATACTACCACGCCCTAAACTTTCCTTAAACATATTGGCAAAATCCATAGCCGATTCATTAGTAGAACCAATCAACATATGAATCTCGTCAATAAAGAGAATAATCTTTTCCAAGCCCTTAAGTTCATCCACCAAGGTTTGTAATCTTGTCTCACCGGTTGGTAATGTACCAAGTAAAGAAGGTGTTTTTACACTAACAATACAGTATCCTTTCAAAGCATCAGGGACATTATCTCTTTGTAATTGATATGCTAACCCTTCGACAATACTTGTTTTACCAATACCAGGTTTACCGACTAATATACCAGACTTTTCAGGTGTCAACAAAATTAAAATTAATTGTTTAATTTCTTCTGCTCTACCAATTGCCGGATTAGTAATATATTCTCTCGCACAAAAATCTTCACCATAACGAGCAAGAATACTTATTTTTCCTTCTTGAGTAGCCTTTTCTTTCAATTTCGGTAACAATTCAGAAATATGTACTTTTACATTAGTAAAACTTTGATCATAATCAAAATTATCTTTTTCTTCATCATAAACATTGGTTGGTGCTTCTTCTTCTACTTCTTTTTCTTCTTTAATCGGTTCCATTCTAAAATTTACACCAGGATTGGCCTTTGGATCAATAGGAACTACCACTGAATCTAGATCAGGAACACCAACAATTTGTTCGATTAAATCTTGAATACTTTTTACTTCAGATGGTGGAGTCTCAGCCTTTTTTAATTGCTGATCAATATCAACAATAGCCGGTTGAGAAGAAGAAATATCTGTAGCATTCATATTACTATCCGTAGTCATTTCTACTTGTCCAGTATTTTGAAGTTCTTCATGAACTTCCTCTACAGAAGAAACAGGAATGGATTCTGTAGGTTCTGGAACAGAAATCGAAGTCGGAGAAAAAACATTTTTAGGCTTTTCTCTTTTCTCACGAATGATACTCTTTCCACCAGCTTTATAAATCAACTCAGTTTTTGGTTCGTCCTTTTTGAATAAATCATACCCTTGTTGTGCAGCTAGGATTTTCTTTTTTTCTTCTTCCTCTTCTTGTTTTTGACGCATTAATTCTTTTTCTAATTCCTCATTAACGCCTGTTGCGATATTTAAATCATCGGTTTTTACCGTACCAGACATAAAATCAGGAACCACTAATTGTTGAAATGAATTTTTATCTGCTTCTACTCGTATGTTAGGCTCTTGATTCGTAATAAACTGTGCTGGCGTATCTGCATTACGAAAAGAAGAAAAATCCAAAATATTAGCATTTTTTTGATCATATTGTACATTTTTTTCTACAGTAGGAATATCTTCTTTTTTTAGTAGAAAGTCCATAGGAGCCTTTTCTTCTTCCTGATCCTGCTTAAAAGTTAGTGGCGGAAAAGACGAAGAAGATACAGTATCTGTTTTTGGAACTTCTATTTTTTCATCAGGAATAATTGTATCAGCAAAACTACTACTATCATTCAAATTATATTCTTGTTCTAATCCAGAAACAGCAGTATTAAATTCTGGAGTAGAAACACCTGTTGTAGTAACAGAAATTGGTTGTGACTGAAATTCTGGTGAATTTAATGGTTGACTCTCAGGAGGAGTTGAAAATTGAGGTTGAGGTTGAGTATCCATTTGAGTAGGAAAATTCTGTTGAGCAGGAAAATTTTGTTGAAATTGAATATCCGGCTGAACTTGAGATGATGCTGGAGAAGAAAGTAAATCTTCTTTAGGTAAATTATTTTCTTCTTCCTCTTGATGAACAGGAGAAAGATCCCCAACATGAACCACTTCTAAACTAGGCGTAGAATTTTTTCTCCTTTTCGTAAGTTTATCTTCCAAAGTATTGAAAAAAGATTTTTTAGTACGATCTTCCTGAGCAACGGCCACAGAATCAAAATTAGCATCTTCAAGAGGTTGTTTCTCTTTTAAATCAGTATGCGCATTATGACCAAAAAAATCAAATACATTTTGATTATCCCCATTCGATGGATTATAGTCATTATGAACCACTTGCTCAAAACTACTCGCTTGAGAAACATTTGGATTGTTTGTTGTAAAATTATTAGCATTATAAACAGGCGACGGTGTCGAAACAGTAGTAGACGATGTTCCTGATAAAGGAGATTTCTGTTGCCCATTAGAGGCAATTTCCATTAATGAAGGCCCAGTACCAGTAAATTGAACCGGAGCATCAACAGGTTTACTTGGTGCTTCTGATTCAGAAGAAGCAATAGAATCATAATAATCATCAGAAAAAATAAAGCGATTCTGCCGCTCTTTATTACCATTATCCGGATTAGAAGAAAAACCAAAATCCATATTATTATCCATACATTGCCTCCCTATATATTCTTCTTTATTATATCATAGTACAAGAAAAGAAAAAAGAAAATAAACTAAATTTTCTAAAGACTTTTTCCAATATTCACTACCATATTTAACGATATAATCAACAATTTATTTTTCTAAAATGAACTTCCATTACTAACGATTAGATATCAAACTACTACATATCGACATTGTCATTATCTTTCATTAAAAGTAAGTCTTTAAAAGAGTCCACCAACAACTTTCTAGTTTCTTTATCCATATGTCTATTTTCTTTAACCAAAGCGATTAACTTATTTACTTTAGTGATTTTCAATTCACTAAGGCCCTTAACCCCAGCTCGTTCAAAAATAGAAAACAATGCCAAGACGATTTTTTTTCGTTTTTCATCATCATAACGATAGATCCAACGAATAAACCGCCGCTCAAATTTTTTACTTTTAGGAGATAATTTCCCTCGTAAAAACTTATTTTTTCCAACAAGCCAACTAACACCATCATGTTGTAGAACTCCGCGATAACTACTTTTTACTACAGTATAATCTTTAGGATGTCTTAAAAGCATTCCTACAATACTCTCTTCTGGAACAAACATCCGTAATTTTCTTAACATACGGCGATACATCTTAGACTCATATTCTTTTTTACGAAAACCAGGACCATCATTATTATAAATTTCAATAATTTTACGTCGAGTCCAAAAATCACATAACATATACCCTGCCATAGCTAAATTACCACCTTTAGAATGACCACCAATTCGTACTTTAGGGCCAAAAAAAGAAATGGTTTTATCTAAATATTCAGCTGCTTTTTGTTGGGCAACTACTGGAAACTGATAAGACAATTTAAAATCTTCTTTCCATCCATAAATAGAATCATCTGTTCCTTCAAAAGCAATATAAATTGTCCCATCTCCAAGTAGCATCGACATAGCACCAAATTGCGTACGTTCTTCTACTTCATTAACATAGTGATAAATTAAAATATCCTGATATCTTTTGGATGAGGCCATCAATTTAAAATAAGAAATGATTTTTTGAATCGAAGGCGCTGTCCGTAATTTCTTGATATCTTTTGGTGTATAACGATTAAAAAATAAAGTAGCTAACATTTTTAATGATATTTTTTCGTTCGCAGAAAAGGGCATGAACAACTCAAAATCAATATAGCTAAGTTCAGAGAGTAAAAGATTATCTACCTCATTAAAAGGCATCTCATTAAACGTCACATTTTTATTTACTTGTATATATTCACGTAATGTCATGATATCCCCACATTTCCGTGAATAGTATAACACACAGCGAAGAAATATCAAAATCTTTTCAAGAAAAGAGTTTTCTGAATACCTATCTCACGATTATATCCGATGAAGTACTCTTCTACTTTTCTTCAACCCTATACAATTACTCTTTTTATTGACACACTAAACATCATGTGTTACTATCATTTTACAAGTTAAAGTTAACTTTAGGTCAAGCATTTTATTAACCATAATGAAAGGATGTACACTATGTATACAATCGGAGAAGTTTCCAAAATGGTAAATTTACCTATTCCTACCCTTAGATACTACGATAATGAAGGATTATTAATCGATACAGTAAGAGATTCTGCAGGGATTAGAAAATTTAATGATAAAACTCTTGAATCCCTACGAGTAATTGAATGTCTAAAAAAATCTGGTCTACAAATCAAAGAGATCAAAGAATTTATGAACTGGTGTTCTCTAGGAGATAAAACAATCTCTCAAAGAAGAGAAATGTTTATCCGTCAGAAAGCCCATATTGAACAAGAAATTAAAGAGCTAGAAGATGCTTTAGCCTTAATCAAGTTCAAATGCTGGTACTATGATGAAGCATTAAAAGAAGGAAGCGAAAAAAGAGTAAAAAAACTTGATCCTCACGATATGCCTGAAGAAATAAGACTTCTATTTGAACAAAGTCATCAGCAATACAAAAAGAAACCGATAACTAAATAGGTTTCTTTTTCTATATAATCTTCTAAAATAAATAAAAAAGTAATCCATTAACAGTAACACATCAACTAAGTTTAGAGGAATTTATCCCTCTCTTTTCAAATATCTACTAGCCTTAATAATCATATAAAAAGCCATAATAGAATTAATTAAGCAAATAGTAAAGCCTAAACTTCCCGTCATCATAACCTTAAACGATTGGTCCTGTTCACCAAACCGTTCAATCATAGCAACTTCTAAAGAAAGCATCGAAATCATTGCGACAGTTAAATTGATCCCCTTACTGGCTAATAATAGAGGATGATTTGTCTTTCGATAACGAAAAGCATTTACAAAAGCAAGAATAATCAAATAAAAATCATAAAGAGCAACAATATAAATAACTGAACCAGCATAATGAATATTTTGATTAGTCCTCAAAATTAAAACTACCATACCAATCAAAACAATATTTAATAAAAGTAAAACGATCCCACACCGCTTTAATTTTTCATATTCTTTGAACGAATTTTTATATAAGTCTTCTACATGAGTAAGTAAAGAAACTCTCATAAAACTAAGTAAAAAATAATAAACCGCAAATGTAAGAAACCAAAATGATCGATAATAAATACCAACAACAAAATTAAATAACGAATAAACAATGTTTAAAAAGGAAGAAAAAAACAATGAACCTCTTTGTATCCGTGATTCATTTTTTTGATAAATTTGATACCAAGAAGTTTTTTTGATCCATTCATTACTAAACTTACAAGCTTTACAAAACCAAATAATAAAAAGAATTAACGCATATGTTGATAAAATATAACTAAAATAAGCAAGTGGAGTATCTTCTAAATGACAAGCAAAAACATAAATTAATAAACCAAACCCGAAAAGAAAAAAGAACAAACCAACTACACGGTTAGGATAAAATATCGTTTTTAACATTTTTTTCATGGGTAACACCTCTTACTAATCAACGTCAAAAAGGAGAAATCACTCTCCTTTTCTTATTTTTGATTACTTTTTAAATAGGAATAAATAGGATAATTAAGTACGCAAATCAACAAGCCAATTATACCAACAACAATTCCCAAGATGAGTTCACTTTGACTAGGTGCATCGATCATAACTTTACTTATACCAAAGCCCATAATTAAGGCACCAACAACACCGATTATCCAAGTAAATACAATTCCCCAATTGATCGGCGCATGTTGTTTTTTTGGATGAGTAGAACGATATACGGGAATAATACAAAGAAGTAAAATAAAGCCAATAACGGTAATGACTACGCCTAAATTAAATAAATTCCATTCTGGTATTAAGGTCATACACATTCCAATAGCGAATACTAAACCACCAATTGTTCCTAAAATAATTTCTAATAATGTATCCTTTTTCATTTTACGCCTCTTTATGACTATCTTTTTTAGTAGTAGATTCTTGTTTTAATCGTTTCTTTGCTTCTTCTACTGTTTCTCCATCTTTAGTTAAAAACTGATCAACAAACTTATCTTCAATTTTTTGATATGTGCCAACAACAGAGTTTTCAATTTTTTTGTATCCACCTACAACAGTATCTTCGATTTTTTCATATCCTCCTACTACTGCCTTTTCAATTTTCTGATTTGCTTTTCCTAATTTTGATTTTACCATATTCATCATTCTCCTTTCATTTAAACAACACTTGTTTGTTTAATACATTTTTAGTATAATCAGTAAAGACAGACAAAACAATCATCAATTTTCAGACATCTGTTGGAATAAAGGAGAGATAATCATGAATACCCCTAATAATAAAAGAAGAAAAAATTCTCAAGAAAAAATAGAACGAGCTTTTGTACATTTTTTACAAACCAAAGAAATCAACGAAATTTCAGTAACGGATATCTGTAAAGAAGCAAAATTAAACCGTTCTACTTTCTACGCAAACTATTTAGATGTCTATGATTTAGCAGAAAAAATCGTAAAAAAAATCGAAAATGATGTCTTCATGTTATATCAAGAAGAACGAGAAACAAAGAATAATACTAACGACTTTTTAAAATTATTCCGCCACATCAAAGAAAATCAAATCTTCTATAAAACATATTTCAAATTAAATAGAGATAAACATTTTATTATTCAACAATATGACACTAATCTATCTAAACTCATGTATGAGGATAAATTTATCGACTATCACATTGAATTCTTTATGGCTGGATTAAATGCCATCGTCAAAAAATGGTTAAATAATGACTGTAAAGAAAGTCCTGAAGAAATCGATCATATTTTAAAAAGTGAATATCAAAGTAAACATTTCCCACAAGATTAATCCGATAAAAGTAAACAACAATCGCAAATAAAAAAGGTTATCACTCCCTTACTAGTCATAACCAAACATAATCACATTCATCATTAAGTATTCATCTATACAAGAGAACTACGATGATAATTAGTAACATCACTACCTAATTTCTCATATAATTCTTTTACCGTTAGTTGCTTATTCATAATGGCCAACAATTCATGATTGGTAACGCCAATTAATTCTACAAAACTAACCTTTCCATTAGGTGTATTAATCCCTTGAAGTTGAGGATCAGGAATCGTAATGAATCCAGTAATATTAGAGCGCATTTTAGTATCGATTCCTTCCGTTTGCCCAGTATATAAATACTCATAAGGATTAAAAATTTCTCCCTTAGTAAAAGTTAAACGAGCAATCATTTGTAAAATACCACAGATACCTTTAATTTCTGCTTCAGTATCTTCATACTGATCTTTTTTTAATTTGAAAGTGAATTCCATCCCATATCCACTAATTTCTTTATTTTCACTTTCTTTCTCGTATAATTCTGACAACCCATATGTCACGAAATGCCAATAATCTTCTCCCTCGTAAATACTAATTCCATCTAATGGATCATTTCCTCCTAATTGCCAACTAATAATAGTACCATAATGCTTGGGATCCTTTTGTTCTGGATATATACGTTCACATGCTTCCGTTATCGCATCCCAGCCAGAAGTTAAAACTTGATCTCTTTGCTGCTCTTTCTGTTCATTATTCTTATCTACTTGTCCCATTTTCTATTCTCTCCTTCCAAATACTCGGATAATCCGATCAAAAATATTTTTTCTCTTTTATCTCTTCTATTCACCCTAATTCTAACATATCGCTCCGAGTCTCACAAGGAAGAATTATGTCGATAAAATGTGATCGCTCACAATCCTATTATCTAAATAACTTATAAAATGATATATAAACATCAATTTTCTTCCCACAAGTAATCATAGAAAAAAAAGTTCTGACTAATCAAAGTCAAAACCTATAAATCTAACCATCTTTATCTTAAATCAACCACATCATCAATTAGAATATCGACATCAACCACATATTTTTTTATATTTTTTCTATCAATATATACAGGAAAAGTATCTATATTTTTCTCACGAATCAACTCTACTGGATCTAGCCATAAATTCTGGCTTTTAAATATATACTCTTTATGATCAACGGGATTATCCCAGATACAGACAATATTATACGGATGACTACCATTTACACGATACATTTTATTAATTACCGTTTCTACGTACCTAGCCATTACTTTTTCTCCATGAGTTTTTAAATATTTTTCCTTCGCAATTTTACGTTTTTTTACCAATATACCTCCCCCACCAATAGTGAAAAAAATTAAACCAAATCCAGGAAATAATAAAAATAAAAGATCTAACGATTTTACCCCAATTTTACTAGGATTACCTTCATCATAATAAATCGTAATTTCTTGGCCTTCACGAAAACTAGAGGAATAACTATTTAATGGTGACTCATATTCTTTTTGATCAACCTGATAAGAAACATAAACTGTATAGTCTGTATCCCCACTTTGATCTCGATGAATAGTTATCTCAGTAATAATCCCTGTCGTCTCTATTTTATGATCATAATTAAAAACAAAGAATCCAATGACTATCCCTAATCCGATAAACACCAACCCAAGTATGATAAAAATAAACCATATCAAGTTTTCAGACTTATTCGTTTTCATAAATTACCTCCTATATTTTGAAACCAATCATTTAAAATAAAACACCAAAATAAACTAAAGATTCTTCTTATAAGTTTCAATTTTGTGTAATATTTCCGCAAACTGCTTTTCATGACCACTATTAGTCGGACGATAATACTTCTTATTTTTTAAACTGTCAGGAAGACATTGCATCGCCGTAATTTTATTTTCATAATCATGAGCATATTGATACCCTTTACCATTACCTAATTCACTATCTAACTTAGTCACTGCATTTCTTAAATGTAGGGGAACCTTTTCTTGCATAGTATTTCTAGCATCTTCTGCGACTTTCATATAAGCAGTATACAAAGAATTAGATTTAGGACTTAAACTTAAATAAACCACTACTTGGGCAAGATTAACATTACATTCTGGCATTCCATTATAATGACAAGCACTATAAGCACTTGTTGCCTGAACCAAAGCATTAGGATTAGCTAACCCTATATCTTCAGACGCAAAACGAATCAATCTTCTAGCTACATATAAAGGATCCTCTCCAGCTTCTAACATCCGAGCCAAATAATAAAGAGCAGCATCAGGATCACTATTTCTCATTGATTTATGAAGAGCAGAAATCAAATTATAATGTTCCTCACCCTTTTTATCATATAAAAATACTTTACTTTGTAGTGAATGTTCTAAAGAGTCTTTTGTAATGACTTTCTTACTCTTTTTAACTGGCGTAATATTAATCACATTTTCTAACGTATTTAATGCCGTTCTCGCATCACCATGACTAATATCCGCAATAATCTCTAAACACTCATCATCAATTTGAACTCGTTTATATTCGTAAGTTTCTTTTAACGCTCTAGCTAATATCCCTAAAATATCTTGCTTAGACAAGCTCTTCAATACATAAACTTTAGTACGAGATAACAAGGCGGAATTCACTTCAAAAGAAGGATTCTCAGTAGTAGCTCCAATTAAAATAATATTCCCGTTTTCTACATGAGGCAAAAATGCATCTTGTTGACTCTTATTAAAACGATGAATTTCATCGACAAAAACAATTGTCTTTTTCCCATTTGCCTTATTAAATTTGGCAATCTCGATAAATTCTTTAATTTCTTTAACCCCTGCTGTTACGGCAGAAAGTTCATAAAACAAAGAATTGGTTTGTTTCGCAATAATTTTAGCTAAAGTCGTCTTTCCTACCCCAGGTGGACCCCAAAAAATCATAGAAGTAATCGTATCATTTTCTATCATTTTTCGAATGGGAGAATCTTCTCCAACAATATCTTTCTGTCCAAAGAAATTATCCAAAGTAGTCGGTCTCATCCTTTCTGCTAAAGGTTTAAACTCAAAATGTTCATCTTCATCAGAATCAAACAAACTCTCCATATATTTTCCCTCCTATTCTAGTAGAATTTTCTTAGATATGAATAATCCATTCTTTGGTGAAAACATTAAACTTAATAAGAATATTTCTAACAAGAAGAATTTCCATGATTTTCATAATTAGTAATAATAACATCTTCTACTTTTCCACGCTTTTTCCCATTAGAATTAATATTTCTCTTAGCCTCTATCACATGAATATGAAAATCTTTATACAAATCGTTAATCAATTGAGTATTATGATTGGATAACATGACATAACATCCACGTTTATCTAATTCCTTAAATAATTCAAAAAGTCTTAGCTGTTCTTTCTTATCAAAACCATCCTCAGTATAACTGTTAAAAGCAGATGTATCAGAATCATAAGGAGGATCAAAATAAACAAAATCTCCTTTTTGGGCATCCTTTACCGCTTCAGCAAAATCTGTCGATAAAATTTTAACATTATTATAGTTTAAATAACCACATATAATTCCTAAGTTTTGTCCCTCATAAGTATTTACTTTTTCTTTTTTTCCAAAAGGAACATTAAATTCATTTTTATGGTTAACTCTATACAAGCCATTAAAACATGCTTTATTCAAATAAATTGTTCTAGCAGCTCTTTTATAATCAGCAATCTGATTAAATTTATCTTTATCTCTGTCTAAATTTCTAATTTTATAATAGTATTCTTCAGAATGCTTTGTTTCATGATTATTTAACTCCCGACACATTTTTTCAAATTTAACAGCATCTTTAATACAAGCATATACATTCATTAACTCTTTATTGTAATCATTAATCACAGCATTTCTAGGAGATAATTCAAACAAAAGTGCTCCACCACCTACAAAAGGTTCAAAATAAGTATTAAAATTATCTGGTACAAATTCTTTAAGTTTATCGACAATTTGTCTTTTACCACCTGCCCATTTAACAAACGGTTTTCCCTTTAGCATAATATTACCTCCTAATCCCTTAATCACATAATATTTTAACACAAAAATAAAAAGCAACCTACAAATAACCATAATTTAGCATTAAAAACAAAGAATTTTAAGGATAATCAACACCAATCTTCAAATAGACAAATCGATCATACACCTTCTAATGAGCTATAAGAACTATTCCAATACAAGTCGACTAACGTATTAAACAAGCCGTAACTTCATAAAGAAACACTAAACATTTTTAGCCTTCATTAACATATAAAAACAAAAAAAGTGGATCCTCCCAGTTTCTTCAAAGAACGATTAGTATTTACACTTTCAAAGTTTAAATAAAAATTTCTCCATCTATTTTTTGTAATTGTAATAAGTTTATTAATTGATTTTGTTTCAGAATAATATATACTAAAAATAAAACTAGAGAACATACTCTAGTTTATTAAGTTTACTGCTACAACAAAATCGTCGACCTTTTAAGTTTCTACCATAATAAGAATCATCAGTTTTTTGACTATCTAGTAGTATATTATATGCATAATTACTTATGTGATCATAAAATGCCATAAATATGGTTAAAAGTCTATATTTTAATTGTATCTTCTGTTATTTTTTCCCCTTTATAATAATACTCTAAAAAAATCGTATTTCTATTAAAATTAATCTCATAATATATCCCTAATTTATATTTACATACATGTTCTGGTAAAGAATAATTATTATTTGTTAAAGAAATAAGCCTATACTTATCATCAATTTTTTCCGCTTTAAGTCTATTACTTTTTTTGATTTCTATAGCAATTAAATTGTCTTGTTTTGCATTTTGACCTCTGCTATGTACGATTAAATCACAGTTTATAGTAATTTCCTTATACCGATTATTAGTAATTATATAACAAGTTTTTATTTTTTTTCTGTGATTTCTATTTCTATTATATTCTACATCTACATAATAATCTGAATAGCTACTATTTTTTAGTCTATCATAGATTTTATTCATTAAAGCACCACATATGGTTCTCTCTGATACTTTTAAATCAAATAATAGTTTATCTTTCTTTAATAGCTCATTATTTGCCTCTAAAAATATATCTTTCAATTCTTTTGCCATTTCATCCATGATATCACTTCCAATTTTATTATACTATAGTTTTCTCCACAAATAAACGGCACTCTTCTAAATAAGTTTACTTAAAACATGGCTAAATTCTATAGAGCATTTAATACAAACAAAAAGCGGAGCCTTTCGGCTCCTTTCAGGGGGCTATTCATATTCAGTCTCTTTTACCATATTTTCAGTTATTTTTATTCATTTTTGCATGATTTTTCCCTTTTCTAATCAAAACCAATTAAAACTATTTTATAAAATCTCAAAATTTTGCTACCGAAATACTACCTGAATTTATTTTCCAACAACAAATTTAATTCCTTTTTCGTCTTGAATAATTTTTGCATTTCCTGACATTTTTATCGTCGCAGTATTGCCATTAACAGAAATCTCTGTACTATCTGTTTTACTAGTCGTATTTTTAATGGCTATACTACTCTTACCTGTACTCGTATGATAATTTATAGCCTCATTAGAATATATTTTAGAATTTTCAATACAAAGTGTACCATTATCTATAAGGAAATCAATAATTTTTTCAGATTTAACGTCTGACCCTTCAATTTGAAGATAATTAGACAAATCATGTATGATTTCCTTTCTGGTTTTTCCTTTAGAAATAGATAGTTTGATAAAATCATATATTATACTAGACGATAAATAATTCCCAATGACATTAAAAAAGTTCCCAAATCCATTTTTCTTCCTCCTTAAATAATTAATTTTCTACATCCATATGCAAATTCAAATCTTCTTCAGATGGCAATTTATCTTGCAGTTCTGCTGTTAATTTATCAAAAATTTTATATTCACTTACACCAACTGGTTTATTTATAAACTTCAAAGTGTAATCTACTATCTTATTGCTTTTATTTTGACATAGTATTAGCCCAATAGACAGATTATCATTTTCATCTTTAATTTCTTCATCAAGTGCAGTTAGATAAAATCCCATTTTACTTGCAAATTCTGGTTTAAAATCTCCCACTTTTAACTCTACAGCAATATAACATTTAAGTTTAATATGATAAAAAAGCAAATCAATATAAAAATCTTGATTATCTATAGTAATTTTGTATTGATTTCCTACGAAAGAAAAGCCACTTCCTAATTCTAAAAGAATATTCTTAAGCTTTTCTAGCATTTTATTTTCTAATTCCTTTTCTTTATAGTCGTCTGTTAATTCAATTAAATCAAATACATAAGGTTCTTTCATAATATTGCTAGCAAGATCAGTATTTTGCTTTAAAGTTAAATTAAAATTATTGTGTTTAATTGCTTTTACTTGTCTATTATAAAGATCAGTATCTATTTGATAAACTAAAACATTATCTGACCAACCTTCTTCTAAGCATTTACCCATATACCATTTACGAATTTCTTTGTCTTTTACTTTTTGCATCAAAGTAATATTATGTTTCCATGGCAATTGTGCAACCAGTTGCACAAATTCTTCATCATCTTTATATTCATTATAAAACGATTTCATATATTTTAAATTACGAACTGAAAATCCTTTTAAATTAGGAAAAGACATTTTTAATTCCATAGCAACATTATCTATAAATTTATTTCCCCAACTACTATTTTCTTCTAATGTTTTACCAATATTAAAGTAAAGATTAACTAACTTTTTATTAGCATCTGTCATAATTTCTAATTGAGTGTTGGTTATTGCATTTTTAATACTACTTGTTATTTCTTGAAATGATTTATCCAGCATAAGTTTATCCTCTTTATATAAGGATTATACCATTTTATAAGCATAATTAATGCATTTTTTATGTGATATTTTAAGCGAAATTAATCAAGACAACAAAAATGGAGCCTTTCGGCTCCTTCAGGGGGCCAAATAAAATCAATCACGCAAGTTTATGAATATTACATAAATCATTATAAAATAAGACTTTTCTTAATATTCATTTTTAACTATATAATGACTATTTTTAATACTTTGGGTACCTAATTGGGTACCTAATTTTTTTGTGTGAACTTTTGGGTACCTAAAATTTATGAAATTAGTTAAAAATTTAGCTAATATTTTAAATACATTAAAAGAAAATTAGGATATAACTGGCCTAGTTTTCTTCTTTTTCTTCATAAAAATCTTCTAATCCAAGTCCAATTATATTTCTTGAATAAGAGTTTCTTGTATGGTTAATATAATTTTTCATTTCATCATCTGATGCAGATTCTAAAAAATTTTTTAATGACTGAATTATTTCAAATAAATCGCCAACTTCTTCACTATCAATATTTTCTTCAATAATTTGTTTTACTTTTTTTACATGTTTTTCTAAAATAAATCCTTCAAAGCCAAGTATTAATGATGAATCGTATAATTTAGAAATAGCCAAATATATTTCATCATAAGATGGATTAGGCTTTCTTCCAACCTCACATAATAACCTATTTATCTTTTTCAATTTATATATTTTTGTAGCATCGTAAGGCAACTTATCAATATTTATATTATCAGCAAAAGATTGGCCAGTAAATCTCAATCTTAAATCTATCATTATTCTAAATATTTTAAT
>UQRY01000031.1 GCA_900543675.1 uncultured Mycoplasmatota bacterium | reverse complement strand
TCATCTTAAGCACTTTTATTATATCACCATCCCTCAAAAACTACAACATAGCGTTTTTAATAAAATTTATATTGATAAAATTATTTTCTTTAGAGTCTATAATTAATCCTTCAATAAGATATTCCCTATTTTCACTTTTAATCAAATATATACTACAGTTATTGTAACGATCATTTAAAAAAAGTAATAATTCCTTATTGGCAGTTTGATAATATTGAGTTTCAAAAATAGTAGCGGTTTGCGTATTTTTTATTGAACTTTTTCCATCTAATAATTCAGTCGTAGTAACTTTTAAAATACTACTGAGATCGTTTAGGATGGAAATATCCGGCAATCTTAAGCCATTTTCCCATTTTGATACTGCTTTATCAGTAACACCTAATTTCTCTCCTAATTGAGCTTGTGTTAAATTCTACTTTTTTCTACGTTCTGCAATAAATTTACCAATTTTTTCTTGTTCCACTTTACTTCCTCCTACCACATTAAAAAAGAGCATTATTTATGCAAAATAAAACTCTTTAAAAAATAAATACTATAATCATTAAAAATTTTTTTAGTAAAAAACTTCTATTCACTTCCATTATAGCTTTCCTTTCTCTTTTGATATCAGATTAACATAATAAAAATATATTTACTATATCCATATTTGAATTACCCTTATTTAAATTATAGTTATTAAAACTACAATTACTTAACACTAATCTAGTGAATGTATTAAGCTAAATTAATAACATAGGTTTATTATTTACATTTCTATACTTGTACTAATTTCAAAAAGGTATGTGGAAGTTATTAAATTTTTGACTATATTTTAACATTTCTATTTTTGAAGAAGTTCATCTTGTTCATAGTGGATCACATCATTTAAAGTACATTCTAACACATAACAGATTTTCGCTAATATTTCTAAATCTACACGATATAAACTACCTTTAACGTACTTTGTTATAATATCATAATGAATTCCAGTCAGTTGACTTAACCTATATGGTCTAATGTTTCTTTTTTCCAATAGTTCATTTAAAGTTATTACCACCTTTCCATAGTTATCATATATTTTAGTGTAAGCATATTTTTCTACCATAATTTTCCTCCTTATTCTTAATAAAACATTTATTATTTTTACAAAAAATAATGAGTAGTGATAATTGTCTATTATTTACTACTCATTAAACAATATTATAAATTTTTGATTAAATTTTTATTTTTTATTCATTTTCTATTTCTTTCTTAAATTTTTCAATTAACTCTAGGAAGGTCTCTTTTAATTTATCTCTTACTTCTTCTGTTGTAGCTTCGAATCTAGCGGTAATATTAGGTCCGGTATTGCTTACTCTAATTAGTGCCCAACCGTCATCAAGTTCGATTCTAACTCCGTCGATATCAATAATTTTATATCCTGCGGTCTCACAATACTCTTTGACTTTGTCGACAACTTTATTTTTTATTTTATCACTTGTTGCGATCTTGATTTCTGGTGTGGAATAATACTTAGGGATTCCCTCTAGCCATTCACTGACACTACGATTAGAATTGGTTAAAATTTCAATCAAACGAAGTCCTGCGTATAAGCCAGAGTCGAAGCCAGGAAAACGGTCCCTGAAGAATAGATGACCACTAAATTCTCCACCAAAGACACAGTTCTTTTCTTTTGTTGCAGCTTTGGTATAAGAATTACCTGTACGATTAATGATTGGCTCTCCCCCTAATCTTTCAATTTCTTCTGGTAGGGCTCTTGAACATTTCACATCATACAATACACGCTTATTTTCTGACTTTGGTAAAATGTCACGGGCAAACAAAATCATCAACTGATCACTTGGGATATAATTTCCTTTTTCATCGACGACACCAATTCTGTCGCCATCTCCATCAAACGCAATTCCGACATCGGCATGCATTTCCACTACCGCATCTTTCAATACCTTTAGGTTTTCTTCGACACAAGGGTCAGGATGATGATTTGGGAAGTTAGGATCACTCTTACCATAAAGAACAATCAAATCAACCCCAACTAAGTTATATAATTCTGGTGCAAAGAAGGAAGTTGTTCCATTACCACAATCGATGATTACTCGTTTTCGATTTCTGGTGTTGATTTTTACAGATTGTAATAATAAATTGAAGTAATCATCACGAATATTAAAGAAAGTAATGATTCCATGACCGTCATCAAATTCGCCCTTTTTTAAGAAATGATAAAAGTCTTCGATCATTTTTCCTTTAGCGTTTCCTCGCTCATCGAAAGAAAACTTAAATCCATTATCATCCTTAGGATTATGGCTAGCAGTGACCATTACCCCAGCTGGTATGTTCAAGCGAATTGATGCATAATAATACATCGGCGTTGTTACTAAGCCTAAATTTAATACATGAACACCAGATTCTACGATTCCCTGAACTAAAGCATTTTGAATTTCTTTTGAGGAATACCGGTTATCATGTCCAACAACGCATTGTTTTTGCCCTAACTTTTTGATATACGTTCCGTAGGCTTTACCGAATGTATAACTAACATCTTCATTAATATCTTTAGGATATACTCCTCGTACATCATACGAACGAAAAATATCTTTGTTTATATTTTTAATTAATTTCATTGTCACACCCCTATATTCTATATACCATTATACCAGAAATGTAGCCAAGAAAAAAGAAAATTCGCCTTTTCTTTTTCTGATTACACTCTAAAGTCGTTTTTCTTCTTGATAATTATACTGTTCTTGATTCGCTAAATCAAAAGGATTGGCCTGAGAATTGGCCTGAGAATAAGAATTAAGTAAATAGTCTTGATAGTATTTTTGCTGATATCGTTCTTCTTCGTTAGTGAAAAATGTCATTTGATATTCAGCGCCGTGAGAAAACATAGGATTTTCTAGTTTTTTTCTTATTTCTTTTTCGGCTTCTGTTACTTTGGTTTGATATTTATTAACAAACTCTTCAACTGTTGGAGCTGATACATAGCCATTTCCCTCTGCTACTTCTGCGATTAGATCGGTTAATTGATTTTGTACTTCTAGGTATGCGCCAACATTTTCTCTTTCTTTTGTTTCTAAACTTAAATAATCAGGAAGAACGATTTGTTTTTCATGGTTAGCCTCTTCGATTAAAATAAGTTCAGCTTCTAGCTTTGTGAGCCATTTATTAAGTTGTTTATGTTGATTTTGATGATATTCAAAGCATTGATTCATCACTTCTTGGTTATTTCCATAATTTATTACTTCTGGTCCAATAAACTCTACATGGCATAGTTTAGGTAAATACTCCATTACAAGGAGTAGATCGTATTTAGCTAATCGTTGCATGATCATGGCTAACTCTTCGTTGGTATATTCCTTTTCTACTGTGATATCTTGTTCTAGTCGAGTTCTTCTTTCTATCATTTTTTGCTTAATTAATTCTCTACCATTCATATTTTCCATTTGTATCACCTACCGTAATAATTCCATTATATCAAAAAAGAAAGGAAAAGTACAACTACATATACTTTTCCATTGATTTCATCATTTGATTAATTTGTTTTTGACTAGGTTTTCTACCCATCTGCATCATTAAAGCTTTAATCATTTCTTCATTGATTGGTGGATTTTTCTTTAAATACTTCATCATATATTTTCTAGCGAGAAAAAAGCCAATCACTGCGCCAACTAGTAGAAGTCCTACTACTTTTAATATATCTAAAAAAAGTTCCATACTATCATCTCCTCGTTACTACTATACTAAAAATTAAGCGTTTACACAAGCATTTTCAAATCATTCAACCAAAAATAGTCTTGATAGTTGAAGTCACAAACAAAATATCGATCGCTAAAAGATTGAATAATGGTAAAGAAAGAGGAATAGTTATGATTGGTGGTGACTAAAATATAGCTACTTTTTATGGTCAGGACACTAATTTCGTCTTTATATAAATTATTGATAATATGTTCTTCTTTATTTTTGGAATAGACCATTTCATCATGATATTGAATATAGATTGCGCGATTTAAGCCTTCTTTATCGATTTTTTCTGTCAATTGACTAAACAGATGAAATCCGTAATCGATCTCGTGGCTTTTCATGTAATACAAGTGTCGCAAGATAGAAAAGAGATTACTTGTATTATCATGATACAATTGGACAAATTCTTTTTTCATCTGAAATATAAAATAGGTTCTCAAATTTTCATCCCTTCCCTTCTAGTTCTATCATAGAAAAAGAAAAGGGAAAAACTTGTCACATTTTCCCTATTTTAATAAATTTTCGATTTTTGTAACGACACTATCGGTATCAAAACCGAAGGTATGGTAAAGATCGTCTTTGCTGGCACTACTACCAAAGGTATTCATATTGATCAAATATTTATCGTTATAGACGAATTCGTGCCATGAATAAGAAGAGGATGCTTCGATAACGAAGGTTTTAACGCCAAGTGGTAATAATTCTTCGCGGTATTTGTCTTTTTGCTGACGCCATAATTCGATCGAAGGCATACTGATTACACGAATATCATAGCCTTTTTCTTCTAAGCGAGAAGCCGCTTCTAAAGCAATCTGTACTTCTTCCCCACTAGCAATAATAATCGCACTCAAGTTTTTTCGTTCCTTACGAATGATGTAGCCTCCCTTAGCGACATCGTGAATACTTGTACTGTCTTGTATCGGTACTTCATTTCTAGAAAGAATAAGTGCGGTTGGTCCTGTTGGATTAGTCATGATGTATTTGTAAGTACCGATAATTTCATTAGCATCACATGGACGAAATACCGTTAAATTAGGAATCGAACGAAGAGCGATCAACTGTTCGACTGGTTGGTGGGTTGGTCCATCTTCGCCAATAGAAAGTGAATCGTGAGTAAAGATATAAGTAACACCTAAATTCATTAGACTACTCATACGAATGGCTGGTTTTAGATAATCAGAAAAAGTCAAGAAAGTAGAAGCAAAAGGATGTAGTCCAGATAAAGCAAGTCCATTAGAAATTGCTCCCATCGCATGTTCTCTTACGCCATAAAAGATATTTCTTCCTAAAGGATTTTGGAAAGAAAAGTCCCCTGCTTCTTCTAAATAAGCTTTAGTAGATGAAGAAAGATCAGCACATCCTCCTATTAAAAAAGGATTGTTTTTGGCAAGTGAAGATAATATTTTCCCTGAGGTGACGCGAGGTGCTTCTGCTTTTGATTCAGGAAGTTCATAATCGATAGTTAGATCATCGAGACTTAAATCTAGATTCTCTAATTTTTTAAGTTCTTTTTTTATTTCTTCTGGCAATTTTTCTTCTTTTTTCTTCTCTTTTTGATATATTTCATCACATCTAGTATGAATCATTTCTTGAAAATTAGTCATCACATCACTAGATACAGTAAAAGGAATATCTCGTACACCTAATTTTTCCTTAATCGCCGAAATATCTTCTTTATCTAATGGTGTTCCGTGTACTTTGTTAGTCCCTTGATTTTTAGAAAACTTTCCAATTGTCGTATTGACGATAATGATATTCGGTTTATCAGTTGTGGCTTTGGCTTGTTCTATGGCGTTATCGATTGCCGTAATATCTTCTCCATCTGGAACTAAAAATACGTTCCAATTAAGTGCAGTAAACCGTCCAGCAATGTTTTCAGTAAATACTTGATCTGTCGAACCATCCAAGCAAATATGATTACTGTCGTAAAGGACGATTAAATGATTAAGTTTTAGTGTTCCGGCAAGAGATGCGGCTTCATAAGAGATACCTTCCATCAAATCCCCATCGCCACAAAGAACATAAGTGCGATAATCGATGATATCATGGTTTTTCTTCTTAAAATAATTACGCAAATATACTTCCGCAATCGCCATACCTACTGCCGTCGCAAAACCTTGGCCTAAAGGTCCAGTTGACATATCGACACCTGGAGTTACTTTATATTCAGGATGACCTGGTGTTAGAGAGGCAAGTTTACGAAACTGTTTTAAATCTTCTAGCTCTAAGCCAAATCCTGCCATATAAAGCGTTGAATAAAGTAAAGCTGAACCGTGTCCGGCTGATAACACAAAACGATCACGATTGAACCAAGTTGCATCATTTGGATTAATTTTCATGTGCTTACCATATAACGAATAAAGCATAGGCGCTGCATCTAACACAATACCAGGATGACCACTTTTCGCTTCGTTAATCATATCGATACCTAAGCATCGAATATGATCAACAATCTTCTTTTCATTTAGCTCGTTTGAATTTTCCTTGGGTTTGAATAACATAATTTTAGCTCCTTTTCTTACTATCTATTATACCACGTTTATTTAGGAAAGAAAAAGATGACTTTTAGTCATCGTCGAATAATTCCTCGATATCTTTTAATACATCATCTTTTCTTTTTTCCTCTTTTTCTTCTTTTGGTGTTGGTGCTGGTTCTATTTTCTTTTTCTCTTTATCGAGATAGAACTCTTTTGTTTCTTCTAGATCGCTCAATCGTTTAGATTCTTCTTCAGATAATTCTGTTTCTGCTTGACTAGCTGTACTATTTTCTTCTTCAATGTTTGATTGATTTTCATCCACTTGATTAGAAGTCGCTGTACTAGAATCATTTGTTGAAGCTGAGGTCATTTCTTTATCGGTAGTTGATTGTTCTTCTTGATTATTATTTCCTTTTTTATCTTTATCTTTTCCGTTTCCTTTTTTCTTTTTTGATGTTTTGATATAGAAATAAATGCCAAAACCACCGATTAAAAATAAGATTAAGCATCCGATACTTACTAATACGTATTGAAGAGTCCGATCTTTTCGATTATCTTCATGAACGTCTTTACTTGTTTGATTGCTAGTACTAGATGAAGTAGAGCTAATATTTTCTTCTTCCTCGTTTTCTTCTGTTTCTGCTTCTCTAGTCACTGTGATTTTATATTCTCTTTTATTTCCATCAGCATCACTTACCGTTACAGTAACAACGGATTTTCCTACTTCTAATCCTGTAGCGCCACTTACCGATACACTGGCTTCACTACTTGCTGCTGCTGCTTGAATAGTAACGTCTTGTGCCTCATAAGGAATCGTTAGCGTATAGTTTAAAGTATTAGGATCAAATGCCTGATCTAAAGTATATCCAGTTACACGAAGTGATTTTAGACTGAGGTCTATCGCTTCTTTTACGATCGTAAATGTATAAGTTCGTTGTTGTCCATTTTCTGCCGTCACTACAGCAGTAATTTTACTACCATTTTTTAAGTTACTGTCTCCAGATACCAATAATCCAGCTTTCGAATCATTTAAAGTAATGGCATCTTTAATGTTTAATTCTTTCGTACCAGCTGGGATGGTAATCGTATAATCTAAATCATTAGGAGAAAATGTTTTATTTAGTGTACCTACGGTTAAATTTAATGATTTGATCGAGGCATCACTAGATAATTGCTTGGCTTTGATGGTGACATCACAATTAGCTAAAACATTGCTGTCGGCATTGGATTTAGCTGTAATTACTACTGTTCCAGCCCCTACTGCAGTTATTTTTCCGGTTGAATCTACTGTTGCAATACTATTGTCTGAACTTGACCAACTAACAGATGTATCTGTAGCATTAGTAACCGTTGCAGTAAGTGTTGCAACTTCTCCTACTGTTAACTCTAACTTACTCTTATCTAATGTTAATGTCACTTTATCACTTATCGCTGGGTTTTCTGGAGGTGTCGGTGTTGGTGTAGGATCTGCCGCTAAAACAACACCCGGTGTCATCAGAAGTGCAAGCGTACTAAAAAGCACAATATTCTGTTTTAATTTTCTTTTCATTTTATTTTCTTACTTCCCTTTCATTCTATTATATCAAGATTATAGCATAACTAATACTAAAAATAAATAGCTAAAAAATAGCTATTTATTTGGGTATAAAGGATTTATTGGTGTTTTTTCTTGACTTTATCACTTTTTTTATTGCTTGATGGAGAGGAAAATAAATATTTAAGATATTCTATCGGATAAGTGTTTCTTTGGTCTAAGCACTTCATAGTACGATATAAATGACGATATTTTTCCTTTCTTTTTAATAATTGATATAAATGATGTTTATCGGATGCACTTAGTATTAATTTTTCGCTTTTTAAAAGTTCGTTAAAAGCGTAGTCATCATCATAATTTATGGCATAAGCTAAAAAATTATCATTACTAGAAAACATACTTGGAAAATGCTCGTTAATGTCGAATCTGTTATCTTTTAAACAAATAGATAATAATTGGGCATTTTTACTCATAATTGCGTAACATGTTTTTAGACATATGTCAGATGGAAAATAGTTATCTTGAGACATAGGTTCCCTCTTTCCTTATAGTGGGATCAATTTTGTTGTTTTATAGTGCGACAATTCCTTGGGGAATAATTAAGCGCTGCCCTGGAAAAACGATTGGGAAACGCATTCCATTTATCGACATGATGCTTTTGACACTTACTCTAAAGCGTCTTGCGATCGAGTAAATGGTATCTCCCCTTCTTACAATATAAATTCGGTTTGGCGGAGTAGTTGGTGGTACTTGCGGAGGCCTTGGTTTGGAAGGCCTAGGTGGGATAATAATGATCATTCCCGGAAAAAGTACTGTATTTCTTCCTAAGCGATTATAGGTAAGTAGCTCATCGACAGAAACGCCAAATTTTTGCGCAATACTAGAAGGAGTATCTTGCGCAGTCACTGTATAGGTCATTTCTTTCACCTTTCTTCCTACCCTATTTTATTCGAATAGTTATCGTTTGTTTACAAGTTAACGCTTCTTCTGTTCCTCAATAGTTGATGTAAATAGTCATTTTATCTTTCTATTTTTCGAGGTATAAAACTATTTTTGTGCTATGATGAAAATAAAGGAGTTGTTTTATGATGAGTTTTAATCCCTATCAACAGTTTAAAGTAAATAAACTTTTAGAAACCGATTTCAAAAAAATATACGATCAAATTCCAGAAAGTTTTAAAGCTAATTTTTATTTTCAATATTTTTTATGCGAACTAGCTTCGTTAGAAGAAAAAATTGACCAAGCACAGCTTAGAAAACATAGTTTATGTAAACAAAATCCTGATTGTGACGCTTCTTTTCACATTGATGAGGGGAAAGACGGATTATTTACTACAGCCAATTATTTGATGATGAATCCAAATCTTGTCGATAAAGAAAAGATGAAAGTAGTCCTATATCCAGACGGAACACTTTCTTTTAGTTGGTCATTTGCCTTTGTATTTGATTTTAAGAAATATACCCCAGCTACTGACGATACCACTTACGAATTAACAATGCGAGAAAGTAAAGATAAGGATTACATTTTAACAGAATATGTGATTTCTGATTGCTCATCACAGCAATTAGAGATGGTATCTATTTTCGATCAGAGCAACAATGAAATTTATCGCCAGGATCGGGTGAGAAATAGGAAGACAAACGAAATTCTTACACAAGAGGAATTTTCACTAGTTCCTCAAGAAAATATGGCACTTGCTTCAAGTTTCTTTAATGATAACAGTGTAAATGTAAATCAAATACTACAAATGTATGATGGGAAGGCAGCAGTTTTTTCTCTTCCCTATTTACAACATATCAATGAATTTTATATAGGAAAATGTACAGTTAATCAGGATACTAGATATGCAGTCTGTTTTAAACCGAGTGGATTTGCTAATGAAGCTTATGGAAAAACGTTTGAAAGTATAACTGGGTTTGGTAAACCTAATTCTAATTTGTTTTATACTCTAGATACAAAGCAAAGGCCATACGTAAAAGAGATTTCTCGATATGACTATCATCAATTAATAAAACAAGAACTCAATAATACAAAATGTTTAAAAAAGGCATCTCATTATGGAAAGTGAGGTGCTTTTTACTTACTTATGATTATTTTCTTCTTCGGTTTTGTGGTATTTTCTTCTAGAATAGATGGATGAAGAGAGGTATCGCTCATAAAATCAAAGATGGAATGGTATAAAAAGTAAGTGATCGGTAAATTTCGATCAAGTCTTTCTTCTACTTTTTGATGTTTTTCTAGACGTAACCGATTTAACTTTTCTTGATATTGGTGTTTTAGTTCTGAATTTTTTATTTCTTCGACGACTTCTTTTATCAACGTAC
The DNA here is from genome assembly GCA_900543675.1 of uncultured Mycoplasmatota bacterium. Taxonomy (GTDB): domain Bacteria; phylum Bacillota_I; class Bacilli_A; order RF39; family UBA660; genus Alloscybalousia. Next base: position 7,998 of record UQRY01000031.1, on the reverse strand, counting down.
ATTTATTCTCAACTAACGCATGGTGGAACTCCCCAATAGTAATATCCGATTGTTGTAACCTTTTTAATACTTCTTCGTGTGTAGTTGGACAAATTTGCTTCCAGTAATCAGAAAATTGAAAATCATTACAATATAGATAATATAATAAAGAAGATATTTCTGTATAAACATAAATAGTTTCCGCAATTTTTTTAAGATTTTCGTTACAATTAGGATTATCCCTCATGACGGAGACGTCGTTATATTTTCCTTTTATGTCTTCTACTAATCTAGGATAAATTAAGTTTTCTAATGGAACAGTAGTAAAAATATCAGCATATAGTTTCTTTTTGAAGATCATGTCATGTCCCACTGAAAAAAATAAATAATCTTGTAAAATTCCCCAAACCGATTCAATTTGATGAGGGTTTCCTTGTTGCACCACTGCTTTTAATTGAGCTAAATAGTCATCATAACTTAAGCCATCAAGCATATCTCCAAAGGGGATAGTATTCTTATGAATTGTAAAATATTCTCGTTCTAACTCATTATTTTTTTGTCTGATAATATTTACTTGATCATCATAAATAGATTTTATTACTTGATCTAACGTTTTATTTTTCATATATACTCCTTTATATTATATACTCCTTTTTTATCTGTTCTTTTAATGACATCTTTTCGTCCTGCCACTTCTCTTATGTAGTCTAAGGTGAACATTTGGTCTTTAGATAAATCATTCACAGTACAATATCTTTCTAGTTCTTCTTTGGTGTCGAAAAACGAATTGTCAATCCCATATACTTTCATCCCGCTATTTGGTATTTCCGGAAGAGGATTTCTATTTACTTCATTGCCATCTATTATTCTAGTTAATAATGTCGAACTTTTTTCTACATTACTCAAATTATTTTTCTCATTCATTTTTGTTTCCTCCTTTATCTATTGAAATCAAGTTATTCTGATTTAAAATAATGTTTTCTTCAGTACTGGACCACAACTTTCTTTAGATCGAGTGTCATTTAAAACTTCATTGTGCAGTTGTAGAGCTTCTAAATTAGCAGTTGTTGCTTGGCAGGTACGAGCCTCTTTAATTTCTTTAATCACTTTTTCCACTTCTTCTTCGTGATCGTTGCTAAACGGGTAAACGACAAATGTTTTGTTTTCGGCTTCTTGTTCACTCATCGGCTCGTAAGTATGCGTTGTTCCCTTATCTTCTCTTTTAAATTCCACACGGCAGACTGACTTATTAGCATTAGGAATTCCAATAATAACCACATTTCTTCCATCTACTTTACCGATTCGATAAGAATAAGTGGTTGCTTCATTTAGTCTTTTTACTTCGTCTAATGTATAAGCAAGAGGGAGCAATCTCTCATGATATATTGATATTAACCCATGATCTACTACAATTGGATGATTACCGACAAAGCCCATGAATTCTTCTTCATTTTCTTTTGTTATAGAAAAGGTCGCACACATTGCTTTCTGGAATCTCCCTTTCATTTTTGAATAGAGCTCTTTTTCTTCTGGTGTCATAGGAATAAGAGCCTCTTGAATTTGTGGATCTTTCATTATTGAATGTTTTAAGTGTATTCCCTTTATTGTGGCATTTACTAAATTAACACCGGGGAAAAGGAAAAGTAAAAGGGATTTCCATTTCTGAAGTGTTGTTATTTCTTTTTTCGTTTCTGCTTGTTTTTTTCTCCAGTTTTCATAAGTATCTTTATCGATTTTATACCCGTTTTTAGGTATTTCTAATACCGCATCAATTCCAGCATTAGTAGTGATCACTAACGTTCCTATCACAGTAGCTAATTCCCCTATTATTCCTAGAAATATCATCATAATTGTCCTCCTTTATCCTCATTATAACACAACCATTCTTGAGTAAGATAAAATTTTATTTTACTTAACCCAGTTATCTTTAATTAGAATTTTTCCTGTTCCTTCAAAGTTAGCTAGTTCCTGATCTAAGTACTTTCTTATAAAATAGGAATTAAAATCTACTACTGATAACTTATCTTCCGTTTCATCATAAACAATCCCAGGAATAATGTGCAAATTCCATCCCGCATTTAAATAGTTTGAAAAGTCTCTGATGGCGTATAAAGAACTCGTAGTAATCGTTTTATCTACTATGGATTCAATTTTATGAAACCCAGAAAATCTTACTAATACATCCCGAATATCATTACGGCTTAGTTCTCTCAATTGAGTAAGTAGTTCACGCTTAGAAAGAGAGTTATTTACTCTGTTAAATGATGAGTACAAAGCTGTTTCTGCGGATAAAAAACCAGTTATTAAAGTGATCAAGTTTTTTTGATAACTTCTTTCTGGATTAGGGTATTCAAAATCAGGTGCTGAAGTTATTTTTTTATATTCGGTTTCATTTAGTCTTAGTAAGTTTTTATGTCGCATCCTGTCTATTTCTACTTCGGGAGTAAGAACGGTTGGTAATTGATAAATTAAATTACAATAGTTTCGAAACTCTTTGTCTGTGATATATCCGCGTTCTATTATACGATGAATATGATTAACATGGTTGATACTAGGAATTAGTTTATTTTCTTCTAGAAGTTCGTATATAGTATAATATAATGAATAAACCAAATTTCCCTTTTTATGACCAAATCCAGTATTATATAAATATCCATTAGGGGTAATATACCACGAATCTGGCCACTCTATGGAAACAGCATTACTTTTTAATGGCATTTTTATGGTACTCTTTTTTCAATTTCTTTGGATACTGTTTTTATTTGTTTTTGAGTATCTAATAGAAAATCTTTATGTTTAGGATAAAAGCCCGATAATAGAGGAATTAGATCATCTATCTCTATTAAGATACATTGTAGTTCCCAAGAAGTTAGCTTTATTTCTTCTTTTAAGATGCGGTGCGAAGGAGATGAGTAATTTTCTCTAAGGTGAAAAAATGCATCATTTCTTAACCAAATTTCATCGGATAATCGCTCGTTTTCTGAAGAATATGCTAATAATCGTTCATTAAGACCCATGATCATTTCATCTATAACCATTAGCCTAGGAAATAAGATTTGTAATTCTCTTAAAAGATCATCGGAATAGCTTATATTATATAGCGATAAGTCTTGCTTTTTATCTAAAGAATCTCTAGTTAGATAAGTTTTAAACTCTCTTGGATTTTCTAATTCACGAAAATATTTATACATTCTACAACACCTATCCCGTTTTGATTAATAGTTATTATATCACGCTTTTTAAATAGGTAAACAAAACAATTTTAGTATATTATTCATCCAAACAAAAAAGCAACATATTTCTATGTTACTTACCAATTAAGATAGTGGTTTTATTCTCTTTTTTATAATAGGTCCCTCTTCAGGATCTTGTTTGGTAGAAACGTCTTTTTCATTTTCCGTTATCGTCTGTAGTTTTGAAATAAAATCATCATAGCGGTGATCCTGATTGACGATTATGGCCTTTACTTTTTCGCTTAATCTGCTTTTTTTCCTAAACAATTTTCTAATGTAAGCCCCGCGGCGTTGATCAAGTTATGACTAATACTAGGAATGTAGCCACGGCGATTCAAGATTAAAAATTTTTCTATTATATTTTGAAATTCTGTTTCCTTAATTCACTTCTTTTTTTGGTAGACTATCTTAACAGTTGGTTAGAGCACATTTTGTCGATTTAAAGTTGATACTTTTATTTATAGGCAACTAAGATCGGTCATAGGTACGAAAAAAAGACCTATAAGGTCCTTCGATTCAATTATGGTGCGGGTGACAGGAGTTGAACCTGCAAGCCGTAAGGCGCTAGATCCTAAGTCTAGTGCGTCTGCCAATTCCGCCACACCCGCATATCGTATGGTGGACCCTATAGGACTCGAACCTATGACCGATCGGTTATGAGCCGACTACTCTAACCAACTGAGTTAAGGGTCCAATCAATGACTTCTTAATCATATCATATTCATGAATGAGATGCAAGATATTTTTGATTAATTTTTATATTTTACTTGTTCAGTATATTTAATAAATTAACCTTAAACATATCTTTCTCTGGATTGCTTTTCGAAATCATTACTCCTTTATACGTAGATAATTCAGCACGATGTCCTTCATCCAAAATTCCTTCTGGTGTAATATTAGTTAAAAGAATTACATGTTTATTCTCATAAACGGTATAATGTAAGCGCATCACACCATGAACCTTTTGAAATAATTCATCGGTTGGTAATTCTAGTTCATAAGATTTGGTTTTTTCTTTCTTGTTTTCACTTGTTAATTTACCCAAAAATTTGCCATCACGCATCGTTGGATAATAATTAAACATTAGCTTCTTATAAGCAAGCATATTATACTTACGAACTGATCTTTCTTTTTTTCGGAATTCATTTTCATCCAAATATTCAAATATATAGGTTTGTTTCATATTATTCAACCCCAATCCCCCTGAAATCCTTGCCCCCAATAGTACAAGGTATGCTCAATATTATCATAAAATGACTAAAATTGCAAACTTTTCGCAAGAAAAATGTACAAAAAAAGACCTATTTCGCTTTTATAGGCCCTCTTTTACACTTTTTTTCACTTCGATGCCTAGTTCATCTAATTGCTTTTTGTCTACTTGATTTGGTGCTTCACTCATCAGGCAAGTAGCGCTCGCTGTTTTAGGAAAGGCAACAACATCTCGTATATTATCGGTGTCTACCAAAATCATAATTAAACGTTCTAGGCCAATTCCAACTCCACAATGAGGGGGTGCACCATATTGGAAGGCATCTAAGAAGAATCCGAATTTACGTTTTGCTTCTTCGTGAGTCATACCAATTGCTTCAAAAACTTTTTCTTGTAGTTCTTCTTCGTGAATACGGACTGAACCACTTAATAATTCATAACCATTCAATACTAAGTCATACGCCCTAGAATAACAGTTTTCTTTATCCGTCAAAAGCTTATCGATATCTTCTTTGTTTGGTGAAGTAAATGGATGGTGGGCAGCGACATATCTTTCCTCTTCTTCACTATATTCAAACATTGGGAAATCCGTTACCCATAAGAAATTATATTTATCATGGTCGACTAAGCCTAGTTCATGACCTAATTTCAAACGAAGTGCACCTAATGCGGTACTAGCGATATTTCTAGTATCGGCAATGATAAAGATGGTATCCTCTTCTTCGATTCCTAATTTAGTTTTCAAATGTTCTTTTTCTTTGTTGCTCAACACTTTAGCGATAGAACCAGACCATTCTTGATCCTTATATTTTAAGAAAGCAAGGGCTTTGGCTTGATAAATTTTTACGAACTCAGTTAATTTATCTATGTCTTTACGAGAATACTTACTAGCTGTATTCTTAGCAACAATTGCGCGAATTACCCCTTTCTTATCGATAACATCTTTGAAAATTTGAAACTCTGTATGACGAAAAATCTCGGTAATATCTTGTAATTCCATTTCGAATCTAGTATCTGGTTTATCACTTCCGAACCGGTCAATACACTCATTGTACGTTAGACGAGTGAACTTTTCTAATTCGACTCCTTTAATTTCCTTGAAGATTTCTCTCATTAGTCCTTCCGTTACTTGCCAAATATCTTCTTCTTCAGCAAAACTCATTTCAATATCGATTTGGGTAAATTCTGGTTGTCTATCCGCTCTTAAATCCTCATCACGGAAGCATCTTGCGATTTGAAAATACTTCTCCATTCCGCCAATCATCAATAACTGCTTATAGATTTGTGGTGACTGTGGTAAAGCATAGAAATGTCCTTTACTAATTCTACTTGGAACTAAATAGTCTCTAGCTCCTTCTGGTGTTGACTTACATAAAATTGGTGTTTCTACTTCGACAAAACCTAGCTTACTTAGGTAATTTCTGGCAATTAATGTTACTTTGCTTCGTACCATTAAATTGTGTTGAAGACTTGGTCTTCTTAAATCTAGATACCGATATTTTAATCTCGTATCTTCTAAAGCTGTCGTATCATCACTGATTTCAAAAGGAATTTCTTTGGCGGTATTGATAATTTCCAGTTCACTAACTTCTACTTCAATAGCTCCCGTTGCGATTTTTTCGTTTTTACTTTCACGTTCAACGATTTTTCCTTTTGCCCAAATGACATATTCACTTTTTAGACTAGAAGCCATTTCGTAGATATCACTTTCTGGACGAATGACTAATTGAATAATCCCACTACGATCACGAAGGTCGATAAATATTAATCCTCCTAGATTTCTTTTCTTTTGAACCCAACCTTTTAGTTCTACTACTTCTCCAACATTGTTGATATTAAAATTTGTGTTTTCGCACTTCTTCATGGTTTTCCTTCTTTCTAAACTTCTTATCTTTCATTATGATAGTGTTCATGACCGCAATCATCACAGTCGCAATCACAGTCACATTCACTATTCTCTTCTTCAAAAGTAGCTAATTGTTCATCTAGATAATATAAAATATAATCTAATTCTACTTTTTCTTCTTCTTTTGTCTTATTGTTTTTGATTTGGATTCTATTTTCTTTCAAATCTTCATCATTTAAGATGATTAAGAACTTACTCTTTAGGCGATCTGCTTGTTTAAATTGTGCTTTTAAGGAACGGCTCATGTAATCTGTTTCAACACTAAAGCCACTCATTCTAAGCTCTTGTACTAAGGTAGTCGCATATTCTTTTTCTGTTTCAGATACATACATGACAAATAAGTCTACGCCATCTTCGATTGGTAATTCGATATTTTCTTTTTCGATCGCTAACATCAATCGTCCTAAGCCCATCGCAAACCCAACGGCAGGAATTTCGTCGCCACCAAGTTCCTTGACGAGCCCATTATAACGACCACCTCCACCTAAAACGTTTTGACTACCAAAGCCTTCAATATCTGCTTCGATTTCGAATACTGTATGGTCGTAGTAATCTAGGCCTCGTACAACGCTTGGATTTTCTACATATTCGATATCTAATAAATCTAGGTATTTCTTTACTTCTTGGTAATGGTTCTTACTAGTTTCATTTAAATAATCGGTAATTTTAGGCACATTTTTCATAATTTCGTTATCATGATCGATTTTACAATCTAAAATTCGTAACGGATTTTTTTCTAATCGAGTCTGACAGTCTTCACAAAATTCATGGATATGTGGTTTTAGATAATCCACTAAAGCCTTACGATAAGCGCCACGTGACTCTTTATCTCCTAATGTGTTTAAGTTGACTTTAATTCCCTTTAATCCAACTAAACGATAGATGTTCACCGCAAGAGAAATTACTTCAGCATCTAACATAGGATCGTTAGAACCGATTGCCTCGACACCAAATTGCGTAAGTTCTCTATCTCTTCCTGATTGTGGACGCTCATACCGATACATTGTTCCTGTATAATATAACTTAGTTGGTTGAGTAGCTTCACCGTACATTTTATTTTCTAGATACGCTCTCACTATCCCAGCAGTTCCTTCTGGACGCAAGGTGATATTTCTGTCTCCTTTGTCTTTAAAATCATACATTTCTTTTGTGACAATATCGGTTCCTTCTCCAATTCCTCGGTGATACAATTCACTTGCTTCAAAGATTGGCGTTCTGATATAGTCGTAGTGATATTTTTGACATACCGAATCAATCAAGTTCATTACATATTGCCATTTTTTCGCTTCTAATCCATAGATATCATGACATCCCTTTTGTCTATTAATCATTTTCTTCACCCTTTCTGAAATAGAAAAAGGTGCCACCCAAAGGACGTTTTATAAAACGTGGTGCCACCTTATTTTTTTTCTTTGTTCCTGATAACGGAGGATACCGTTTCTCTTTGATGAAAAGTGTCTTCGACTACGCCTCTATCAGGTATTTTCACCAACCATACCTTCTCTTTGCATAGATAAGTATCTACTCCTCTTTTCAAGAATATATGTTTAGTTTACACTTATTTTTTTCTTTTGACAAGTGGTTTTGAACAAAATGAAAAATAAATTTTTCATGTCCCAGTCGTTACCTCCTGGGTTTTCTGCTTCATCGATAAAGTAACCTTTATTCTCC
>UQRY01000030.1 GCA_900543675.1 uncultured Mycoplasmatota bacterium | reverse complement strand
TCAAGCCTTATAGGCTTTAGAGAAAAACCACCCTTTTTAAGGGTGGATTTTTACTTCTTTATGAAAGTATGATAAACTACTGATGAAGGTGATGGAAGTGAAATTAGCTGATTCATGGAAAGACTATGAAATTATTGACAGTTCTTTAGGGATGAAGTTAGAAAGATGGGATGATATTTATCTTTTAAGACCTGATCCTCAAGTAATTTGGGATAGGGGAGATTTACTTAAGCGTTATCCCAATATTCATGCTTGTTACTATCGTAGTAATAAGGGTGGTGGCCATTGGGAAAATTTAAGAAAAACCAAAGAGGCTTGGAATATTCATTATAAGAATTTAACCTTTCATATTAAACAGATGGGATTCAAACATACAGGTTTATTTCCTGAACAAGCAGTTAACTGGGATTTTATGATGGAGAAGATTAAGAATGCTGCTCGTCCAATTAAAGTGCTCAATCTTTTTGCTTATACAGGTGGAGCAAGTGTTGCTTGTCTTTCGGCAGGGGCCAGTGTGGTTCATGTGGATTCTTCTAGAGGAATGATTGAATGGGCAAAGGAGAATGTAAAATTATCTGGTTTAGAAGATCGTCCGATTCGTTTTATTGTTGATGATGTTGTCAAATTTGTAAAACGAGAAATTAGACGAGGTAATCATTACGATGTGATTATTATGGATCCACCTAGTTATGGTAGAGGGGCAAATGGCGAAGTTTGGGATATCGAGAAGGATTTGGATCCATTAATTTCTCTATGTACAGACTTACTTAGTGAACACCCATTATTCTTTTTGATTAATTCTTATACAGCTGGTTTTTCTAAGGAAGTATTAGCCAATTTGTATAAAGTTCACTTTACTCGTTTTTCTGGTACGATTGAAACTGAGGAAATTGGCCTACCGATTAAAGAGGGTAATTTAGTATTGCCGTGTGGCATTTACGGGAGATATATTTTTGATGAATAAGTTAGAAGTTTTATATGAAGATAATCATGTGATCGTTGTGGTTAAGCCATGTAATGTGCTCAGTCAGGCTGATGCGACTGGAGATATGGATATGCTTACTTTAATTAAAGCGTATTTAAAAGAAAAATACCAAAAACCTGGTAATGTTTATTTAGGATTAGTTCATCGTTTAGATCGACCAGTTGGGGGGATTATGGTTTTTGCGAAGACGTCAAAGGCAGCAGCTAGATTATCTAAGCAAGTTCAAAAACATGAGCTTGAGAAACAATATTATGCGATTATTTGTGGAAAAATGAATGATAAAAAGGGCGAATTTTGCGATTATTTAAAGAAATTACCTAATGGAAATACGATTGTAGTTTCTTCTGATGATCCTGAAGGAAAGGAAGCAAAGTTGTTTTATCAAGTCGTTAAAGAAAAGGGTAGTTATTCATTGGTTCGTATTCAATTATTGACTGGACGTCATCATCAAATTCGTGTACAATTTGCTTCTCGTAGCTATCCTTTACTAGGAGATCGACGCTATGGCGGAGATCCTGCAGAACAACTTTCTCTTTATAGTTATTATTTAGCCTTTTTTCATCCAATTAGTAAAGAGAAACTTGTTTTTGAAAAAGAGCCGTGTGGAAAAGTATGGCAGTCATTCTTTTCTGATAGGGATTAGAAAAAATTCTTTGATTGACATTAGTTTACATTTTTTGTAAACTTTTTCTTTTGTTTAGGTTTTCTATTTTAAAAATTTTAAAAATAATTGCATTTATTGTTTTTTTTTGCTATCATGTAAATAGAATAAAATAAGGGAGATGGATTTATATGAATATTTTAGCGATTGACCTAGGCGCTTGGTTTACAAGTGTATCTGGGATACTTATAACTTGTGGAGTTGTTTTATTAATTATTGCATTGGTATTATTTATAGTAGGTAGTAAGAAGGCAAAGAAAAATGGTAACCAGCCAGCAGCAACTACTGAAGGGAATGCAGCACCAGCAGCTACTAACGTTGAAGCTACTGCTACAGAACAACCAGCTGATGTTAATGCGAACATGAATACAGTTACTCCTGCAGGAGTAGAAGCTAATCAATCTGCTACTGTATCACCTGAATTAGTGATCAATAGTGATGAGGTTTCTGCTGTACCTAGTGCAGAGGCTAATTCTGTTGTTCCTGAAACAGTAACTGTTGATCCTAGTGTTACTGCTGAAGTACCAGTTATGCCTATACCAGAACCTGTTGTATCAACAACCGAGATTAATCCTGTACCTACTATTTCTAATGAAGAATCTTTAGAAATGCCTGATGCAACTAATTTAGATAAAACAATGGTTTCCGTTTATGGCGGAGCTAATCCAGCAGATGCAATTGCTAGTGTTACCGTTGATGAGCATAAACCTATTTATGGTGGTAATGATCCATTAGAAGCTACTCAAAACTTGCCAAAAATGGATGAACATCATGAACCTTATGGTGGTGCTATGGACGAAGCTAAAATCGCTGAAGCAGCTAGTCAAACAGTTTCTCCAGTTTCAGAGGTACAAGCAATTCCAATGCCAGAAGTTCAACCTATACCAGCCGTTAATACGGTTAGTGAAGAAGTAAAACCAATTGCTGTTGAGACACCAAGTGCACAACCTGCTGCAACACCAGTTGAAATTCCAACACCTGCTGCTCAACCAACAACAGCTCCAGAACAAGTAGAAGAATTATAAGATGTGGAATCACATCTTTTTCTTGTAAAAATTTATATGATAAGTAATTAATTTAGCAATAGAAAAAGCACCAGATTTGGTTAATAGTTGAAATCTGATGCTTTTTATTATTTCTATTGTTATCTTTATTTGATTGGCTCAATTACTTGTTTTCCACCCATATAAGGTTGAAGTGCTTTTGGTATTTTGATACTACCGTCTTTTTGAACATTATTTTCTAAGAAAGCAATAAGACCACGAGGAGTAGCTAAAACAGTATTATTTAACGTATGAACGAGATAAGTTCCTTTTTCTCCTTTAGTTCTAATTCCTAATCGTCTTGCTTGAGCATCTCCTAAGGTTGAACAACTTCCTACTTCAAAGTATTTTTGCTGACGAGGACTCCATGCTTCAACGTCGCATGATTTTACTTTTAAATCGGCAAGATCGCCACTACAACATTCTAATGTACGAACGGGGATGTCTAAACTTCTAAAGAATTCAACGGTATAAGACCACATTTTATTATACCAGTCCATACTTTCTTCCGGTTTACATAAAACGACCATTTCTTGTTTTTCGAATTGATGAACACGATAAATTCCACGTTCTTCGATACCATGAGCACCAACTTCTTTTCTAAAACATGGTGAGTAGCTAGTTAAGGTAATTGGTAGTGTGCTTTCATCGACGATTTGTCCTTTAAATTTTCCAATCATGGAATGTTCGCTAGTTCCAATTAAGAAGAGGTCTTCATTTTCGATCTTATACATCATTGCTTCCATTTCTTCGAAGCTCATTACACCATTAACGACATCTCCTCTAATCATGAATGGTGGAATACAATAAGTGAATCCTTTGTCAATCATGAAATCTCTTGCATAGCTAATCATCGCTGAATGAATTCTTGCAGCATCTCCCATTAGATAATAGAAGCCATTACCACTAGTTCTTCCCGCACTTTCTTTATCTAGACCATTAATCTTAGCAAGTATATCGGCATGATAGGGAACTTCAAAATCAGGAACAACGGGTTCACCGAATTTTTCTATTTCTACATTTTCACTATCATCTTTTCCAATCGGAACGCTTTCATCGATAATTTGTGGGATTACCATGAGTTTCTCTTTTAACTTAGTATTATATTCTGCTTCTTCTTGTTCAAGAGTAGCTAGACGTTCATTAATTTCTACTACTCTTTTCTTTAAGCTTTCTGCTTCTTCTTTCTTTTTCTCCCTCATGTAAGCACCAATTTGACTAGAAGCATTGTTTTTTTCACTACGTAAATTATCGCCTTCTAATTTTAAAGCACATACTTTATCATAGAGGTCTACTACTTCATCTACCAAGGGTAATTTTTTATCTTGATATTTCTTTTTTACATTTTCTTTTACTAATTCTTTATTTTCTTTAATAAATTTGATATCTAACATGTTATATCATCCTTTCTTTTACTAGTGTTAATTTCTTTAGTGGCTCGCTATATTTTTGCGTAAACCATTCTTTTTTTTCTTCTGGTAATTCATTAAGTCTTTCTGGATTATAATTATCTGACATATTTGCTGTTTTTAGTTCGATTGCCAAAAGATTTTTACTTTCGATAATGGTATCGATTTCTTGGTAGTAGTAGTTTAGCTTCTCTTGTTTGGATAAAAAACGAGTAGGTGGTGGTGTTTTGGTTACTAGTTGCAGGGCTTCGATAATCTCTTCTGGTATTCCAATATCTCGTAAATCGTCGAAAGTGACGTCTAATTCAGGAAAATCTGGTGTTTTGATATCTTCTACGACATCATGTAGTAGGCCAGCTACTTTTCCTTCTAAGGTAGTCATTTTTTCCGAAACACGGTAAAGATGTCCTAAATACGGTTTTCCGGCTTTGTCTTTCTTTTCGGCAAACAACAAATCGACGAGTGTTTTTGCTTTTAGATATAAGTTATCCATGTTTTTAATTTCTTCTAAGTTTTCTATTCCGATATAAAATGCTAAACGATTCATGTTCTCCTCCAATGAAAAAAAAGAATGGTTCCAAGGAGTGCATAAAATACACGGTACCATCCTTTTTTTTGCTTACTTGTGATAACGGCTGTCAACCGGGATTGATTAGATCCACGAAGAAAGTAGATTAAATAGGTCCTTTTCTTAGTTTTCACCAACCACTAAGTCTCTATAAAAATTTCCCTATTATTGTCTTTCTTTTTGTATTTACATGTTTATTATATCCAAATCTTTTTCTTTTATCAAGCCATTTATGGATATTTGAATAGATAGTTGTTTGGATATTGCTTTTGTTTTGGTTGGTTGATTAGAAAAAGATTAAATTGCTTCGATGATCAATTTAATAGCGGTTCTTTCTTCGCCGTCGATCGTAATATCGGTGAAGGCAGGGATACATACTAAGTTTTTACCACTAGGAGCAACGAATCCTCTAGCGATAGCGATAGCTTTAATCGCTTGATTTAGGGCTCCAGCTCCTACGGCTTGTATTTCTACAGTACCTTTCTCTCGGAATACATTGGCTAAGGCTCCAGCTACACTATTGGGATTGGATTTAGATGAAACTTTAAGTGTTTCCATATTCATTTTATCATTCCTTTCTACAGTTTATCATATGAAGCGAGTTTTATAGTTATCCCAATTTTTCTTTATTTTCTTGTTTATACTCGTTTATCCTTTTACATTTTTTATCATTTTACCCATATTTTTCCCATATTTTGGTAGTAGAATGAATAGTGAAAGGAGAGATGGATATCGAAGTAAAAGTTATTGGTTCCAATTGTAGTAATGGAATGAAGTTAAAAAAAGAATTAAGAAGAGCAATTGACCATTCAGACTTAGAAATTAATCTAACAGAATTAAATGATCCTAAAGATAAGAAGAAATATCAAATTGAGAATATTCCTGCTTTGGTGATTAATGATGTGTTAGTTAGTCAAGGAAAAGTACTTTCCGAACGAGAAATTTCTAGAATTTTTGTCAGAAGTTGTTTAGAAGTATAATGTAGTACCGCAAGACGTGTTTATATATAGATTAGTAAGGATAACTTGAGAAAAAGAGTTATCCTTTCTTGTTTTTTAAGTAGGAGTTTGTTAAACTAATTGATGATAAAGGAGGTTATCGTATGATTACGATTAATGAACAAAGTAGTATTCGGTTAGAGTTAGATAAGATTATTTATTTTGATCCTTTTCATCTTTCGGATTCTAAACATGATGCGGATGTGATTTTTATTACGCATGCTCATTATGATCATTTCAGTATTGAGGATATTTTTAAGGTGAAAAAGGAAGAGTCTATTATCGTTTGTCCTAAAGATTGTTTGGAAGAGGTAGGTAAAGTTTTTTCTTCTGATCAGATTATTGGAGTCACTCCACAGGATGAAATTACGGTAGCGGGGTATTCGGTATCGGTTGTACCTGCTTATAATTTGGATAAACCTTTTCATCCTGCGCTCAATCATTGGGTAGGGTACTTATTTCATGATGGTGATGTTACTTATTATGTAATGGGAGATACGGACGGATTACCTTTTATGGAGGAGCTTAAAGTAGATTATTTATTTATCCCAATCGGAGGTAAATTTACCATGAATGTAAGTGAAGCGGTTTCTTTAGTGAATAAGATGAAGCCTAAAGTAGTAATTCCCATCCATTATGGGACAATTATTGGTGAGGTTGGTTTTGGAGAAGAATTTCAAAGAAATGTTTCTGACGATATAGAATGTCAGTTACTTCTTTTTCAAACACGTAGTTAAAATGTCGAATTTTGTCAATTGGACCGTAAAGCTTTTTCTGCCTTTGACATTTTGTGTTATAGTAAAATAGGTGAGAATATATGGCAGATGATTTTAAGGAATTGATCGATGTTTTAGATGAAAATGGGCAACTTGTGGGAAAACAAGAAACCAAAAAAGAATTGTATCAGGATGGAAATTGGCATCGTTCTGTTCATATTTGGATCATGAATGATAAACAAGAACTACTAGTTCAAAAAAGAAACCCTCATAAGAAAACATTTCCTAATTTGTGGGCTATCTCTACAGCTGGTCATGTTCTAGCGGGAGAAAGTAGTCTTCAAGCTGGTATTAGAGAGTTAAAAGAAGAACTTAATTTAGATGTACAAGAACAAGAATTAGAATACTTATTTACGATAAAAAGAAGCCAACAGGAACGTGAGTATCAGATTAATGTGTTTGACGATGTTTATCTTCTTCATCGTAATTTAGATGTCGATCATACTAAATTACAGGTAGAGGAACTTACAGATATTAAGTTTGTATATTATGAGTATTTAGAATCTATTTTTAAAAATGGAGATCATGACTATGTTCCGTATACGGAGGAACATCAGAAATTATTCCATCTTTTGAATAATCGCTATCAATTAGAAATTATATAAAAAAGGCAGTTTTTTCCAAATTGTCTTTTTTTGTTTGGAAAAGCTATTTTGGAGTGTATAATAGGGGTATAGTTTGTCTTAAGAGGAGGTTTTAGGGTGCTTAATATGGATTATGTTTTGGAGTCTTATTCTTTTTTACAGTTGATTGATGAATTATTAGAGGATTTTTCACGGTATTATTTGCGACAAAGAAAAATTTTTCATCCTGATTTGGCACCTTATTATTCTCTTTCTTTGGAACAACTTCTCTTGTATATATCGATCTTATTTAGTAATAATTATGATATGTTTGATTCTTATTTACCTAAAGAATTGAAACAGGATGTTGTAGGGTGTGCTAAACTATCTCGTCCGGTTGGTCATTTTTCTTTTGAAAATGGTAACTTATATAATTATGGAAATGGATTGACGATTTATAAGATTCCGCAAAAATATCGGAATGATGCTTCGTTTTTGATTAGACAGATTCGGAATTATTTAGCGCACTCTGATTATACGATAAAGAATGGAAAGATTAGTATGAGGGGTGGTATTGTTGATCTGGATTGTGATATTTTTTGGTTGTATTCTGCTGTGAATATTTTATTTTTTTCAGCTAATTCTTGTCGAAAAAGTGGCTATTCTGATACGCTAAAGGGGTTTATTCAATTAGATAAGGATCCAAAAAATATTGATCAATTAAAGAAAGCCTTGAGTAGTGGAGGTGGATGTCGTATCCGTTTAACTTTAAATCGTGATGCGGAAGAACAACAAGTTTCTATGGGAGATATTATGGCTTTCTTCCATGAGTTTGTGAAAAAGTTTTCGCCGAATAATTATTTTTTGCTTCATTCACAAGTTCAAACAGATAAACAACAATTGTTGATGGATTATCGTGAATTTATTTGTGCTAAGTGTCAAGAACTATATCCGTATTTTTCATACCAGTTTGAGCCTCTTGGTGCTGATTTAGTTCAAGAGTTAACGCTTCGTGAGCGAGATTATTTCTTTCAAAAGTTATCTTTTTCTGATCAAATTAGTGTTCTTTCTAATCTTGATTCTATATCAGAACATGATATAGGGCGAAATACGCTTGCCTTTAAGTATTTGATGGAGCTTCTTATTCAAATTGAAAGTGCAGAGGATAAATATCAATTGGCTGATCGGATGCTTGAACTTCATCCTACTTTTCCACTTTATTTAGGAATATGTCGTCAATTTAATGAAAAAGCAAAGATTAATTTGTTGTTTAATTATGTCAGAGAGAATGATTATGAACGATTTAGTCGCTGTTTACCTCTTTCAGAATTGATTGCTAAAAGTAATTTTTTTCAATATAAACAACAAGTGGGTATTCGCTTAAGTGAAGTGTCAAAGAAGATTTATGATGGTGGCGAACAAGCTAGAAATAAGTGGGAGAAGATTGAGGAACTACTAATTCAAGAGTTGAATTATTCTGAACCGAGTTCTATACAAGCCCATTATTTGGTGCCTAGAAATATTCGTAATGCGGTAGTTCATGGAATGATTTTTTATCCTAAAATTACAGATGCCGAACATATTACTTTTCAAGTTTTTGATCATCGGGCTAAATGGTATGAGCTTTCCATTTCTACTTTAGAGTTTAATCGAATTATGGATCAAGCCTTTAGTCAGTTGTTTATGGAACAGGATATGGTTAACAATCATTGTGATGAAGCTAAAAAATTAAAAAAACGTAAGGGATAGAGGTTTCCTTTTCATCAATTTTCATCAATGAAATTTTTGTTTGATGTGTTTACTTAGTAATAAAATTTTGTTATACTATGATATGATAAGGAGCGGTTGACTATGAGAAAGAAAGCGTTTTTTTTAGGAATTATCGGTTTTTTCTTCATTTTGTCAGGTTGTATTTGGGCTGTTTTTAGTTCGCTACAGGAGAGTCATGATGAAATGACACAAAAACAAGAACAGGTCGCATCTTACAGTACTCATTTTCAAGAAGCAGCGGTTGCGGTTCAAGATGAGCGAACACAGTATATAAAAACAGTAGTTGAAGATATGTTTCACGAATCGGTTGTCGAGGATTATACTATTTGGATAGAAGAGATAAATACTTATCGTAGTTTGGTGGATAAAGTAATTGAAACAGCTGAACCATTAAAAGATTTATGTATTGGTGAAGAGTATCCAGATAGTAAAACGATTACTAATTGTGATACGTATATCAATAATTATGAGACAGTGATGAATTATTTTGTCAAAGATATCGAAGGATTTAATGCCTTTATTGAGGAATATTTAAGTTTGTATGGGGATACTACTCAGACTATAGTTCCTTATGCGATGGATACTAATCGTTATTTTTATCTAGATATCGATGATGATGGTAGATTTATTGGTAAAGATTAAGAGGTTGTTATATGAAGAAAGGCAAAAAAAATAAAAAGAAATTTCATGTTAGTTTAAATATTCGAAGGGCTTTTCTATTGTTGTTTTCCCTTGGTATTATGGGGTTCTCTGTAGGGGCATTTATTTTATATGGACCTTGGAATTGGGTAAGAGAACGTCTAATTACTACAGCCATGACGACGATGAGTCATCAGTTTTTAGCTACTTGGTTTTTTGATAGTGATTGGATTAGTGAAGTACTTGCTCATAATGTGACAATTGAGCCTGATGAAGATACTAATCCTGATTATATCAAAATGGATCAAGAAGTTACTGAGTATAAATCTAAATATGATAAGGAAATCTTAGAGCGTGAAGAAGGTGCTCCTTATAAAGTGATTGAAGTAAGTGGTACTGGATATAAGGGATTTTTAGTTGCGATCTATGATCCTTCGAAAGTAAAGATTGGTACGACGACAAAACTTGGAACGACAGGTCAATCGGCTCGAGTAATTGCTCGTAATAATGATGCGATTGTCGCTATTAATGCTAGTGGATTCTATGATCCGGATTGGAATAGTAATGGAGCTATTCCTCATGGTACGGTAATCAAAGATGGTAAAATTGTCTATGATTATACCGATGCTAAAGTTGGTGGAGGTTTCGTTGGCTTTAACGAAGATAATGTATTGATTTTGGCACGTATCGATAAATATTCAGCCATTAATAAATATCATTTGCGTGATGCAATTGAGTTTGGTCCATTTCTTATTGTAAATGGTAAGCCTTCATTTGTAAAAGGTGATGGTGGTTGGGGAATTGCTCCTCGAACAGCAATTGGTCAACGTGAAGATGGAATCGTCTTATTCTTAGTTATAGATGGTAGAGGATATGGTGGTTCGTTAGGTTGTGGTATGGTTGAACTTACGGAAATTATGATGAATTACGGAGCAGTTAATGCAGCCAATATGGATGGTGGATCTTCTAGTGCATTGATTATTCGAGATGAAATTATCAATCATCCAACGGCTGGTGGAGATAATGGATTACGGAATATCCCAACGGCTTGGATTGTTACAGAATAGAGAAGTTTCTTATGAAAAGGAAGAAGCTTTTTCTTTTTTTTTCGGTAGTTGTGTTATATAATGATAAGGAAGGATAGTGATAAACATGTATAAGATTATGGATGGAAATGAAGCTTGTAGTACAGTTTCTTATTATTTTACAGAAGTAGCAGGAATTTATCCGATTACTCCAGCATCTCCTATGGCGGAACTAGTAGATAATTGGAGCAGTGAAGGGAAAAAGAACTTTTTTGATCATACGGTTAAAGTGATCGAGATGCAGTCAGAAGCAGGAGCAGCTGGATTAGTTCATGGTAGCTTACAATCTGGATGTTTAACAACGACGTATACGGCTAGTCAGGGTTTATTATTGATGATTCCAAATATGTATAAGATGGCAGGAGAACTGTTACCTGCGGTTATTCATGTTGCTTCGCGTAGTATTGCGACTCATGCACTATCAATCTTGGGGGATCATCAAGATATTTATGCCGCTAGGATGACTGGTTTTGCTTTTCTTGCCTCAAGTTCTGTTCAACAAGTGATGGATTTAGCAGGAATTGCCCATTTAGCTGCAATCCATGGTAGAGTTCCTTTTGTACATTTCTTTGATGGCTTTAGAACAAGTCACGAATTACAGAAAGTTCGTCTTTTAGATATGGATGCTTTAAAAGGGTTACTTGATATGGATGCAGTGAGTGAATTCCGTAAACGTGCTCTTCATCCAGATACTCCAGTAACACGTGGTACTGCTCAGAATGATGATATTTATTTTCAAATGACAGAAGCTAGAAATCGTTATTATGAGGCTTTACCAGATATTGTTCATGAATATATGGAAAAAATTAATGATATGACGGGAGAAAACTATCAGCCTTTTCAATATTATGGGGCGAAAAAAGCAACTAAAGTAATTGTCGCTATGGGGTCAGTTTGTGAGACGATTCGTGAAGTAGTTGATCACTTGAATAACCAGAAAGAAGAGGCAGTGGGCTTGATTGAAGTTCATTTATATCGTCCTTTTTCTAAGAAATATTTCCTTCAAGCATTACCGAAAACAGTAAGAAATATCGCGGTACTTGATCGGACGAAGGAACCAGGTAGTATTGGTGAACCTCTTTATTTAGATGTTGTTGGTGTATTAGAAGATTATCCTATTTCAGTTTCGGTAGTTGGTGGTCGATATGGTTTATCTAGTAAGAATACAACTCCTGCTGATATTTATGCGGTTTATCAAATGTTAGGTAGTAAGAATCAATTTCATGGTTTTACGATTGGGATTGTTGATGATGTTACCAATAAGAGTTTAACTCCAGTTGAGATGGAATTAGATCTTTCCCAAGTAGAATTTTTAATCTATGGATATGGTAGTGACGGAATGGTTAGTGCTGGTAAAGATGTAATGAAGATTACAGGTAATTACAGTAATGCCTATGTTCAAGGATATTTCCAGTATGATTCTAAAAAAAGTGGTGGGGTGACGAAATCTCATTTGAGGTTTAGTAAGAAGCCAATTCATTCTACGTATTATGTGGAACATCCACACTTAGTTATGTGTACGAAAGAATCTTATTTAGATAACTTTAAAATGTTAGATGGTATTTGTGAACGAGGAATTTTTGTCTTAAATACGGATAAATCTAAAGAAGAAATCTTAGATAGACTTTCTAGTCATGATAAGAAGATTTTGGTAGAGAAAAATATCCAGTTTTATATTGTCGATGCAGTGAAAATCGCCAAAGAAGTTGGCTTAGATCATAAAATTAGTTCTATCATGGAGACAATTTTGTTTAAGCTTGGTAAGTTGATTGATTTTGAATTTGCGAAAGATCATATTAAGAAAGCGATTGAAAAGAAGTTTTCTAAGAAAGCAGGTCATGTTGTGGATAAAAATATCCAAGCAATTGATCGAGCATTAGAAACTTTGACTCTTGTTTCTTTGGATGATGTGGATACATCTTTCGAAGAGGAAGAAATCCAAGCAGAAGAGAATATTTTCCAAGTGATTTCTGGTGGTAGAGGAGATTCGTTAAAAGTTAGTGATTTTATTGAATATGAAGACGGTACTTTTGATCCAGGATTATCTCGTTTAGAAAAGCGTAGTATTTCGGATATCTCTCCTCGTTTTATTCCAGAAAATTGTATTCAATGTAACATGTGTAGTTTTGTTTGCCCACATGCGGTCATTCGTCCGTTCTTGTTGAATGAAGAAGAAGTAGAAAATGCGCCAGAATCATTGAAGGAAGATTTATTAGATGTCAATATCAAAGGTGAAAAGTTAAAATATACGATAGGAATATCTCTACCAGATTGTACAGGTTGTGGATTGTGTAGTAATATTTGTCCAGGCAAAAAGAAAGAAAAGGCTTTAGTAATGGATAATATTGAAAAATTGAAACAAACGAAAAAGGATGCCTATGATTATTTATTTCAACATGTTAGTGAGAAAAAGGTTATGCCAATTTCTACGGTTAAAGGTAGTCAGTTTGTGAATCCACGTTTTGAGTTTAGTGGTGCTTGTGCTGGTTGTGGTGAGACTCCTTATTTGAAATTGTTGACACAATTGTTTGGGGATAGAATGGTAATCGCAAACGCAACAGGATGTTCTTCTATTTATAGTGCTTCACTTCCAACGACAGCGTATTCGGTTCCTTGGGCAAATTCTTTATTCGAGGATAATGCGGAATTTGGCTTTGGTATGATGATTGCGGATAAAGCACAGAAAGAAAAAATTCGTCAGTTAATTGAAGATAACGTTTCTAAACTCGGAGATGAAGAAATCGATATCTATATGAATTATTTGGATGATTTTTCAACGGAACATGCGAAGGCATTATATGAAATTATTGATGATAGTCCTATCCCAGAATTACGGGAATATAAAGATTATATAGAAAAGAAATCTTTCTGGTGTGTCGGCGGTGACGGTTGGGCTTACGATATCGGCTTTAGTGGTATCGATCATGTATTAGCTAGCCAAGAAGATATTAATATTTTAGTGTTAGATACTGAGGTTTATTCTAATACTGGTGGACAATCTTCTAAGTCTTCGAAAGTGGGAAGTGTCGCTAAATTTACCGCTAAAGGTAAGCAAGTAGCGAAGAAGGATTTAGCCAAGATTGCCCTTACTTATCCACATGTTTATGTTGGTAGTATTTCTTTAGGCGCGAATATGCAACATACGGTAAAGACGTTGATGGAAGCAGAAGCTTATCCAGGTCCTTCTATTGTGTTTGCTTATTCTCCTTGTATTGCGCAAGGTATCTTGACGGGAATGTCTTCTTCGATCGAAGAAGAGAAAAAAGCAGTTCAATCAGGGTATTATCCATTATTCCACTATGATCCAACGACACGTAAATTTACACTCGATGCGAAACCAGATTTTGATCGTTATTATGAATTTATTGCTGGTGAAGATCGTTATCGTATTTTAAAGAAGGTTAATCCCGATAAATACCGAGAATTGTTGGAACAAAATCGTCTTAATGCGATTGAGAGATTTCGCTATTATGAACAATTAGAAAAACAAAGTGAAGAAGAAGTAGAGGAATAACTTCTTTTTTCATTTAGAGATAAAAGCCGTAGGATAGAAAGAAAGGAAGATAAATATGAAAACAGTATTAACCGTAGATAGTGGTATTTGTCCAATTTCTCGTGAGGACACCATCGTTATTCCTGCTCAGGTAATTTCTAGTTCGATGGATACTTATCGAGATAATGGTAAGGAAATTAGTAATCGAGAAATGTTAGAAAGTGGAAATAGATATCATACTTCTGCTCCATTGATGGGAGACTTTGAGGAAACGTTTCGGAGATTGCTGTCATCAGGAGTAGATGTTGTTCATTTGAGTATGAGTAGTGGAATTAGTGAAGGAAGTGTGAACATCAGTCAATTGGTAGCGGATATCTGTAATGAAGAATATACCAATCAGGTTTATGTTGTTGACAGTTTAACAGGAGCTACTGGTGGAACTTTATTGTATGAAGTGATTTATCAACAGCTTTTGACCAGCAATTTGAGTGGCAAAGAGTTGTGTTCTGCTTTAGAAAAGTTAAAGAAAAAAATCCAAACTTCTTTTTATGTACCAGATGCTAGTGGTTATGTGCAAAGTGGTCGTGATCGTTCTTCTTCTCATCTAGTTGATCATGCTCTTTCTTGGAGTACACGTTTAGCTAATTTAACTTCCCTTAAATTTAGAGTCGATTTTCACGAAAACGGTGATTTATATTTGAAAAAAATCTTTCGTAGCTCTAGTAAGAATGGAATGCTTCAAATGGTAAAAGATATTGTTAATGATGAGACAATAAAGAATTATGATTTACAGAGGGTAGTAGTCGGTAACTTATATCCTAAGGATGTGGATATGGAAGTGGTAAAGTCTTATCTATCCCAGTATTTTGATCAGGTTTTGGAACGAGAAATTGGTGCGGTCGTTGCGGCATATGGTTGTCCTGATTTGTGTGGATTAGCTCTTGTTAAGAAATAAATTTTATTTATAGGAAAATGACCACAATAAATAAACAAACTGTGGTCATGTTTTTAGACAAAAAAATAGAGACCGTACCCCCTGGGACGGTCTCCTAAAAAGAATAAAAAGGGGTTGGCTAGTGTGATACTAGCGACCAATTCGCCAATTTCGAATTGGTGAGTCTTATACTAATCGAAATGATTTTATTTGTCAATAGTTTTTTTAAAATTTTTTTATATTATTTTTTCCTTGAAGTTTAGTAGATTTTTTGTGGTGTTAGGTTCATTCTTCCTGGTAAAGTTTATGGTTTTTTCTTTCCTAATTTTTCAATTTATGATATAATAGGCAAGGAAACGGAGGGGTAATATGTCCAATGTATCTGTAGTTAAAGGAATCGGTCCTAAGGCAGTTACGCTTCTAAATAAATTGGGAATTTATACGATCGATGATTTAGTTACCCATTATCCTTTTCGTTATGACGTATTAAAAAGAAGCGACCTTAGTCAAGCAACTGCCGATGAAAAAGTAATTATGGATGGTAAGGTAGAAAGTGTACCTATCTTACTTCGTTTTAAAGCTGGATTAAATAAGTTGAATTTCCGTTTAGTAACCGCTAGTGGTGTGATCGGTGTATCGATTTTTAATCGGGCTTTTATGAAAAATAATTTAACGATTGGAACTAATGTTATCGTGATTGGTAAGTTTGATCGGGCTAAGAATATTTTGACTGCTTCAGATATTAAATTTGGTCTTTTGAATAATCAGGCGAAGATTGAGGCGGTTTATCATTGTACTAATGGCTTAACCAATAAGAATTTGTCTACGTATATTAATACGGCTATTTTATTTCACGGTAAAGAAATTAGTGATTATATTCCGGATTATTTACAAGAAAAATATCACTTTTCCAATAAACGAACCGCACTGAATATTGTTCATAATCCTCCTACTTTAGAAAAATTAAAAGAAGCACAAATTCGTTTGAAGTATGAAGAATTATTTACCTTTATGTTTAAAATTAATTATTTGAAAGAACTACATCGTAAGGAAAAGTCAGGAATTGGTCGTTCTCTAACGGAAGAGGATTTAAAAAAAGTCTTGGATCTTATTCCCTTTTCGTTAACTGGAGATCAGTTGAAGGCTATTCAGGAAATTTTTCATGATTTGAATCAAACTTCTCGTATGAATCGTCTTTTACAAGGTGATGTGGGTAGTGGTAAAACGATAGTTTCTATTGTTGCAATGTATTTGAATTATCTAAGTGGCTATCAGAGTGCTTTGATGGCACCTACAGAAATTTTAGCGACACAACATTATCAGAATATTGTTCAGTTGTTTGCTAAGACAGATATTCGTGTTGAGTTGTTAAAGGGGTCACAGCCTAAAAAGGAAAAATTAGAGGTATATAAACGATTAAAGAATGGTGAAATCGATATGATTATCGGTACTCATGCTTTGATTCAAGAAGATGTTATTTATCAAAACTTAGGATTAGTTGTCACTGATGAGCAACATCGTTTTGGAGTTAATCAACGTGCTTTACTGAATAATAAGGGAGTTATGCCAGATATTTTATATATGAGTGCGACTCCAATTCCTCGTACTTATGCGCTTACAATTTATGGAGATATGGATGTTTCTACGATTAAAGAGATGCCTAAGGGGAGAATACCAGTTAAGACATTTGTGAAAACGGAAGCGGAACTTCGTAGTGTGTTAGAGATGATGAATGAAGAGTTGAAGCAACATCATCAAATTTATGTAATTGCACCTTTGATTGAAGAGAGTGAAAATTCGGATTTGACGAATGTATTACAGCTTAGAGATAAAATGAATTTGGCTTTTGGTTCACGTTATAAAATTGATATTGTTCATGGAAAAATGGCTAGTGGAGCTAAGGATGCGATCATGGACGAATTTAAAAATAATCGCGTACAAATTTTAATTAGTACAACGGTGATCGAAGTGGGAGTCGATGTTCCTAATGCTACTATGATGGTAATTTTTGATGCTAATCGTTTTGGCCTTTCTACGCTTCATCAATTGCGTGGACGTGTGGGACGCAGTAACTTAGAAAGTAAATGTATTTTAATCAGTAACACAGACACTAAGCGTCTTGAGGTAATGGAACGTACAACGGATGGCTTTGAAATCAGTGAAGAAGATTTTAAATTACGTGGTCATGGAGATTTGTTTGGTACTAAGCAGAGTGGGGATATGACATTTAAAATTGCTAATTTAAAACAAGATTATAAGATTTTAATTCAAGCGAAAAAAGATTCTCAAGAATATTTACTTGACACTTCTTATGATGAAGACGAATTAAAAAAATCCTTGATAGATTCCATTAATCATAATTAGAATTTAGTTTGTTCGATGTAAATATGTAAAGAATTTTCTTTTTTCTTTTACTTAGTTTATTGACTTATACTTTTATTTATATTATCATTAAGGTACGTGAAGTAATACTTCACGTAAAATGGTACTCTTACGGTTTCAATGTGAGAGTAATTCAACCAAAACCCCCTGAAGGAGCCGCAAGGCTCCACTTTTTGTTTGTATCAAAGGGTTTGTGACCTTTAAAATATAATTTAGGTACCCAACTAGGTACCCAGAGACTTGAAAAAGTCTTTTTTTGTTTATAAACAACTATTTTAAGTGATTCATCATATTAACAATATCATCCATTTTATTTTTAAATAGGTGAGAATAAGTATTTAATGTTTCATCAATTTTAGCATGTCCTAAGTATTTAGCAACAATCATAATATTAGCACCATTATTAATGAGTAAAGATGCACAAGAATGTCTAAAATCATGAATTCTAATTTGTTTTAAACCAGCATTCATTGCATTTTTATTTTTTCTTTTTCTAAGAACATCTGAGTGTAGGGGAGAAACATCACCAACGACAAACCATTTTTGATTAAAGTTATAATATTTAGAAACTTGTTTTTTATATTCTTTTAAATGATCTACTAAAATATCTGGCATTGGTATTGTTCTAGTAGAGGTACGAGTTTTAGGAGTAGTAATCTTCCAATAACCACCATCGCCATTTTCATTTACAACATTTTTAACGATAGATAAAGTCTTATCTTCAAAATCAATGTTATCCCAAGTAAGACCTCTAAGTTCTCCTCTACGAAGACCACAATAATATAATATTTCAAATACACAAATAAACTTTAAATCATCTTCACAAGCAATAAACTTTTTAAATTCTTCATAAGTGTAATAATCCATTTCCTTTGGTACAGCGTTAGGATCAGTAAACTTTTCCATTCTGTTATACACAGAAGTAAAATTAAAGTCATGCCACTTTGTTCCATAATTTAGAATTTCTTTTAAAAACTTATGATAATGATTTTTAGTTTTAACAGCAACTGGTTTATTGGAAATCATAGTACGCCATTTTAAATAATGAGTAATATTAAAATCTCTTACTTTTACTTTTTCTAGCATCTTTAAAGAAGTAATTCTTTCACGATATGTTCTCATGGTTGTAGATTTGACTTTATCTGATTTATAAGCGTAAAATTCTTCATATAAATCTTTAAAAGTCATGTCTGTAACATTAATTTCTTTTTTCTCAACTTTAGACATAAAATTTTGTTCGGCTTTAACAGCTTCATTTCTAGTCGCAAACTTTTTAGATTTATATTTTTTTCTAGTTCCATCACTTAAATATAAATAATTATAAAATATCCACCTGCGACCATCTTTAGTTGCTTCTTCTTTACTTACTTGTTTAACAGCCATATAATCCTCCTTTACTGGCCACACAAATAAATCAATCATGCGAGCCAATTGTATAACAAAATAAAATGTCTTACTAGTTTACGATTAGTTGTTACTCATCTCTTTTAAGTAATCAATATTAATTTTTAAATAAGCTACCACTTCACACATAGGTAATAAACCTTTTGGAAGTAGGTAGCCTTTTTCTTCACAAAGTGTTTTTATTTCTTTCTTTAACTTGAAAGCATTATTAATTCCAAGATTAGATAATTTCATTAAATCATCCAAATTACACCATTGTTTAGAAATTAATTCTAATGTTTCTTTAGCATTCATTATTCATCATCCTTTCCGCATATTTCGTTTATCATTTTCTGAAGTTCTAATTGTTCTTCTTTAGTAGTAGGAATCGATTCACATCTTTTTCCGTTCCATAACATAATTCCATCGATATCATAACTAATAACTTGATTTAGTATATCTTCTTTAGTTTCTACACCATTAATTTCCGTAGCATGTATATAGTTTTGTCTATATCCATTTTTATCTAAATAACCTTTAGGAATACCTTTTACAACAATTTCAATATTTGTATCAAGAATATATTTATTTGCAATTGTTTTAGGTATTCTGGCACTAAAAAAGGATGGATAATTTTTTAAATTTCCATCCTTATCTTTAAAATATTCATCTTTTGCTATATCAAACCAAATATATTTATCATCAATATTGTTTTTAATATTAATTATTTTACCATGCACTAAAATATAATCATTAATTTTCATAAACACCTCCCAAAGACCTCATCTTGCAAGATCTTATCATTATATTTTTAATTTATATATTTAACTTATTTATTATGTAAGAAGTCTGTTTCTATATACCTAGAAACTATTTACTAAGTAATTAGAACATTATTTCTAATATATATTTTTCTTTTAAAACTATTTCCATTAACAATAGTAATATAATTGTTATTTACTAAATACTTTAATAGGTTAGTAATAGTCCTAGTAGAACAACTTAATTGTTTAGCATAATATTTATTCGTTCCATAAGCATAACCTAATTGTCTAGAATTAGAATATAAAATACCTAGAAGTAACATTGCACTTCTAGGCATCTTAAAAGTAATTAAACTTGTAGGAATCATAATAAAGTTATCCATTATATTCTCCTTTCTTACAATAAAAAAAGAGAAGTCAAAAACTTCTCATATATAAACCAGTCATCAAATTTCATAATTTTCCTAGTTTACAATATTATAACATACCATTTTCATAAATCAATATCCAAAATAATCTCCTAAAAATCTCTTTTTATTATCCAAAAATTGTCCAAAAATTTCCCGATTTTTTTTACTTTAGGCCTTGATTTTATAAGGAATTGATAAAAAATGGCTTCAAAATTTTTGCTAAAAATTTTCAAAAAAATTTGTTAAAAAAACCAAAATTTGGTAAA
>UQRY01000029.1 GCA_900543675.1 uncultured Mycoplasmatota bacterium | reverse complement strand
TCAGCTCTCACCCGCATAGCGGGTGGTTTTGTCCTGTTCCTATCCCGGAACATAAGAAAAAGATATCACAAAGCGATATCTTTATTTCGATTTTAACTCTTCCTTAGCCAAACCCTCATGGTTATAATAGGCAAACCTAGGAACAGCATCATAATCAAAAGTATTTAGTAGTTGAAAATATTCACCAATACGAGCAAGATTCTCCTCAGGAATATTTTCTAGATAAGGCAGAAGAGCTTGAATAAACTTTGACTTAGACGAAGCAACATAATCAACATTTTCTTTCATTAAAGCTTGATGATAATCATTCATAACTGCGATAAGTTCTTCATAACAGCTAGCATCAGAATTAAGTTTTAATAATTCTGTTTTCACTATATCCATCTGACAGGTAGAATATGCTTCTAACATTTTATCAGAGCCAATCATTTCACAAAGACACTTCGTAATTAACACATGATCATAATAGGCCATTCCTTCTAAAGAAAAGTCATTCATATATTCAGAGGTGAGCAAAGTAGTCATTCCTTCATTTAAAAAAGAACACTCAAAACTTCCTGTCATATGAACTAATTCATGTTCTAAATGATCGCGATAATCTTCAAAAGATTTCCCTCCCTCTTCAACATAATTATAAACCTCATTTTCGGTAGGATTATATTGAGCTGTAGTTTTTATCGTCGTTGTTTCACTCTTCATAGGAAGATCAACAATATCTAAAGAAAGATAGCGATCATAAATTCTTTCATAATTCAAATAAGGATTATCTAAAAAATATTGTTTTAAAGAAGAAGCTATTTTTACATCCTCTTCTTCAATAAAAGGATTAAGATCAAAAGCACCCATGAGCAAATTAACTGCCGCATCCTTATCAGTTATCATCTCGTTTCCATCAGAAAAAGGATTCTCGACTCTACCAAGTAATAAATCTTGTTGAAGAGAATGTACTTGCCCAGCCATAACATCCATATTAGCCGAAAAGTTTTTTATTCCAAAGGATACATTTAAACTAAGAAGAAAAGCGCTAAGAATCACTTTCATTCGATTAAACGTTTTACATTTTGGTAAATCTATATTTCGCTGAATAAGGTTTGTTCCTTGAAGCAAACTATTAACCGATAAAAGATACGAAAATACTCCCGCATGAGAAGGATAAATAAAGGGAAATACCATTTCAGCAAAAACAATAAAATCATAAGAATTAGTAGAACGAAGATTCTCTTGCTCATATTGTTCTATCTTACGACGCCCTTCCTCAGTATCAACAATAATTTTGTCTTTTTCTACCTGACCTTCTAACTGTTTTAAATTTTTAGACAACTTATCTTGAAATTTTAGTTTCTTCTTGGGACTCAATTTCAAATAGTAATTAGGAACAGAAAGGCAAAAATTCCCACTACTCTTCTCTACCAAAATAGTAGATAAAAATTTTTCTTCACTCTCAGGATCCCACCCATATTCAACATAAACATTATCAATTTTACTGTTCTTCATGAACCATCCTCATAAATTTTTCATATAGCTGTTGACAAGAAGTCGCGTCCATCGCTTCCTTATCTTGATAAGGATTAAAAATACCTAACTTCTGATATTTTTCATCTCCTAGTTTATGATAAGGTAAAAATTCAATCTTTTGAACATTCTTTATCTTTTTGATTGTTTCTTTTAATCCTTTCAGATACTCATCATTATCCATTAATCCAGGCACGATCACTTGCCTAATCCAAACAGATACTCCGCTTCTATTCATCGCTTCAATAAATTTAAAGGAGTCATCAATTTCGTGACCAGTCAAATCTTTATAACCATCTGGAGTTACATGTTTGATATCAAACAAAACTAAATCAACATACGACAAAATCTCATCATAGTCGCCATTTCCAACGCCAGCTGTATCTAGGGCAATATGAACGCCTTCTTTTTTTAAAAGCTTACATACTTCGATCACAAATTCACTTTGTAAAAGAGGTTCCCCTCCAGAAAAAGTTACCCCACCACTATTTCTTTTAAAATAAGGTTTATTTCGTAACACTTTACGGGCTAACTCTTCTGGAGTATAATTCTCTTTTCCTTTTACCCACATTTCGGGATTATGGCAATACTTACAACGTAATCTACATCCACTTAAGAAAACAACTGTTCTAATTCCTGGACCATCTACTAAACCGAAAGTCTCTAAGTAATCAACACTACCTTTAATCATTATATTTTCTCGTGGAATGTTCTAGCGATTACTTCTTCTTGTTGTTTTCTTGTTAAACGATTAAAGCGAACAGCGTATCCAGATACACGGATCGTTAGTAATGGATATTTATCAGGATCTTCCATTGCTTCAATTAATGTCTCACGATTTAACACGTTAACATTTAAGTGATGAGCACCTTGGATAAAGTAACCATCTAATAAACTAACTAAATTTTCTACTTGTTCTTCTTTGGTATGACCTAAAGTTGTTGGTACGATAGAGAAAGTATTACTGATACCATCACGGCAACAATCTCCATAGTTAATTTTCGCAACTGAATTCAAACTAGCAATTGCTCCACTAGCATCTCTACCATGCATAGGATTAGCACCAGGTGCGAATGGAATTCCTGCTTTTCTACCATCTGGAGTAGATCCAGTCTTAGAACCATAAACAACATTTGAAGTAATCGTTAAAACAGATAATGTTGGATGAGCATCACGATAACATGGATGTTTCTTTAATTCAGCATAGAATTTTTCCAATACTTCAACAGCGATAGAATCTACACGATCATCATCATTACCATATTTAGGGAAATCTCCTTCGATTTCAAAATCAACAGCAATCCCCTCTTCATTACGAATAGGTTTTACTTTAGCATATTTGATTGCAGATAAACTATCAGCAACAACCGACAATCCAGCAACACCATATGCCATCAAGCGGTTGACATTCGTATCATGTAAAGCCATCTGTCCAGCTTCATAAGCATATTTGTCATGCATGTAATGAATAATATTCATCGCATTCGCATAAATTTCAGCTACTTTTTCAAGCATTCTGAAATAAGACTCTTTTACCTTATTATAATCTAATACCTCGTCTGTCATCTTTTCAAAACCAGGTACAATTAAGCCACCTTTAACTTCATCAACGCCACCATTCATTGAATAAAGTAACGCTTTAGCTAAGTTACAACGAGCACCAAAGAACTGCATATCTTTTCCTTCGCGCATAGCTGAAACACAACAAGCAATTGCGTAATCATCACCATAAATTGGACGCATAACATCATCATTCTCATATTGAATCGCATCGGTATTGATACTCATCTTTGCACAATATTTCTTGAATGACTCAGGTAACTTCTCGCTCCATAACACCGTCATATTAGGCTCTGGTGCTGGGTCTAAATTTGTCAAAGTGTGTAAAATACGATAACTTGTTTTCGTTACCATACTAGTATGAGTATCTTCAGTAATACCACCAATTGAACAAGTAACCCAAGTTGGATCTCCTGAGAATAATTCATCATATTCTGGAGTTCTTAAATGGCGAACTAAACGAAGTTTAATAATGAATTGGTCAATCAACTCTTGAGCGCCAACCTCATCCAAAGTACCTTCTTCCATATCACGAGTAATATAAATATCTAAGAAGGCATCTACTCTTCCTAAACTCATAGCTGCACCATTATTCTCTTTAACAGCAGCTAAATAGCCAAAATATGTCCATTGAACAGCTTCCTTACTATTACGAGCAGGTTTAGAAATATCATAACCATACTTAGCAGCCATCTTCTTAATTTCGTCTAAAGCACGATACTGCATCGAAACGTCTTCTCTTAACTGAATCAATTCATTCGTCATTGGCCCAAGTAATTGTTCGAAATCCTTTTTCTTTTCTGCCATCAAGAAATCGATTCCGTATAAAGCTACACGTCGATAATCACCAATAATACGACCACGTCCATAGGCATCAGGTAATCCTGTCAATAACCCGACATGTCTTGCTTTCTTGATTTCATCAGTATAAGCATCAAAAACACCTTGATTATGTGTCTTTCTAAACTCATTAAAATATTTATCCACCGTTGGATTAAGTTGATATCCGTATGCCTCAAGCTCTTGATATACCATTCTAATCCCACCATAAGGATTAACGATTCTCTTTAATGGGGCATCTGTTTGAAGCCCAACGATCACCTCATTATCTTTATCGATATATCCCGCTTCATAGGCATTAATTCCTGACATATGATCAGTATCAATATCTAATACATGTTTTTTTAATTCTTCTTTTAATAAGTCACTACATTTATCCCAAACAGTTTTAGTTCTAGGTGTAGTACCCACTAAAAATTGTTCATCATCTTGGTAAGGTCTATAGTTAAGTTGGATAAAGTCACGAACATTGATTTCTGTCGTCCATTTTCCATCTTTAAAACCTCTCCATTCTTCTTTCATTTTATACCTCCTTTTTACAGTAATTAGTATACCACAAAAGAGTAATTTCTAATATCTATTTCACACCTTATTGACATTTTTTTTATTGACTATTCGAAATTTCATTATAAAAGCTATAAATTAAGTAATAAAATTTTTAAAACTAGGCGAGAGTTCTAATTCAACAAAAAAATTCTTCATATATTAAACTAGAAAGGAGGATAAAAAATGAAAAAAGACGATTGTGAAAATCGTTTCCCAAGACTACCCTTTGGCTGTTTTCTAATAGGGCCAACAGGACCTACTGGACCAACGGGACCATGTACTGGTGAAACAGGGCCGACTGGACCTACTGGACCTACCGGACCTACTGGACCAATGGGATTTGCCGGCCTACCTGGAGCAACGGGACCAACGGGGCCAACAGGACCTACTGGACCTACAGGGTCAACAGGTGCTAC
Source organism: uncultured Mycoplasmatota bacterium (assembly GCA_900543675.1). Taxonomy (GTDB): domain Bacteria; phylum Bacillota_I; class Bacilli_A; order RF39; family UBA660; genus Alloscybalousia. The sequence goes on along the minus strand of UQRY01000029.1, from coordinate 17,510 downwards.
AGGTTTAACAGGACCAACTGGACCAACAGCTACATATAAAAATTTCTTCCATCAAAAAAGAAATGGAATTTACTCCACTTCCCGAATCGAAAAATCTAAAGCATTAATTTTAGACATAATCTCAACGACTTGTTTTTCTTTTTTTACTTTGGCTAGCAACATTCCCGTTTCTAAAAAAACTTGATAAGATTCCACTCCTTTAATGGTACTTAAACAATTTTCCACTCGTCTCTTACACCCATCACATTTCATACCATCAATCTTAAATTTTACTTCCATTTTCGTTTTACACCTCCTAAGCGCAAAGAATTCATAACTACCGTTAAACTACTAAGGGTCATTGCTAAACTGCCTATTATTGGATTCATCGTAATACCAACACCAGAAAGTACTCCCATAGCAATTGGAATCATACAAAGATTATAGAAAAAAGCCCAAAATAAATTTTGCCTAATTAATTGATAAGAACGCTTACTAATATCGATAAAGTCTAAAATATTAGCAAGATTATTGTTCATTAAAATCACATCTGCTGAATCCATTGCTATATCTGTTGCCTGATTAATACTAATTCCAATCGTGGCATTAATCAAAGCTGGCGCATCATTAATTCCGTCCCCTACCATAATGACCTTTTTATTTTCACTCACTAAACCCTTAATATAGTTTGCCTTTTCCTTCGGCATAATATCCGCTTTCACATTGTTCTGTTTAATTCCAAGTTCAGAAGCCACTTGCCTAGCTACTTCTAAGTGATCTCCCGTTAACATAACCACTTCAATTCCTCGGTGCCCAGCTTCATAAATCGCCCGCCTCGTTTCTTCTCTCACGACATCTTTAACCCCAATAATACCAATTAATTTTTTATTGCGAACAACATAAATAATACTACATCCTACTTTAGTTAATCTTTCCTCTTCTAAACCATAATGATTATCTATTTTCAAATAAGTAAGTAGCTTATGATTGCCTAGATGATAGACATCCTTACCAATTCTACCACTCAAACCAAGCCCTGATAAGCTTTCAAAATCACGAACATTTAACTTTTCAGTTACCGTAAATGCAGTCCTAATTGGATGTGTAGAATAGCTTTCTAAATTACTAACAATATTTAAAAATTTTTGACTCGTTAAACTAGAATCATGTTGAAAATCAAAGATGCTAAGTTTTCCTAATGTCAAAGTACCCGTTTTATCAAACACAATCGTATCGATTGTTTTCGCTTTTTCTAGCACCTCGCCATTTTTCAAAAACAATCCTTTTTTCGCACACAAACCATTACTAACAACGACTACTAACGGTACAGCTAAACCTAATGCACAAGGACAAGCAACAACTAGTACCGTAACAAAACGAGTAAAACTAATTTCAAAAGATAAACCAAGTAAAAGATTAATCACCAAAGTGAAAACCGCTAAAATAACAATGATTGGCACAAAATAGCCACTGATTTTATCCGCTAATTTTTGAATTTTACTTTTCGTATTGGTAGCTTCAACTACCATTTTTACAATTTCAGAAATCGTTGAGTCACGGCCAATTTTCTCTGCTTGATATTCAATATAGCCATCATAACAAATAGAACCAGCTATTACTTTTTTGTTTTCTACCTTTAATACAGGCACACTCTCTCCCGTAATAAAACTCTCATCAACATACGTTTTGCCGCTAACAACAACACCATCAACTGCGATTTTGTCTCCTGCTTTAGCAATCAAAATATCTCCTGAAGAAACTTCATCGATAGTCACTTCTTTTTCACCGTTATCTACTTTTAAAGTTGCCCGAGATGGCGTAATTTGAACTAATTTTTGAATCGCACCTCTCGTTTTATCTTTACTAAATGACTCAATATAGCGCCCTAGTTTTACAAAATAAATCACCATTGAAGAAGATTCAAAATACAAATGATGTAAATACATAGTATCTCCTAAAAGAATCATCACATACCCATATATACTATAAATCATACTAAAGAAAACACTAAACAACACAAGAGTATCCATATTAGGCATTTTATGAATTAAATTCAAAAAACCACTTCTTAAAACATCTCTTCCAAAGAAAAGAAAAATCAAACTAATCAAAAGTAAAATGGTCGATAAAATCAGAGGAGAAGAAAGAAAAGGAATGACGGGAAAGCCTAACATCTCACCCATACCAAGATACATCATCACCAATAGAAGAATAGCTAACAAAATATAAACTTTTTTATCTTCCTTCTTAACTTCAAAATCGCTTACTCCCTTAAACTCTCCTAAACTTTGAAAACCCGCTTCCTTAACAAAACGTTCCAAATCTTTTACTTCCAAACTTTCATATTCGATAGTCGCCAAAGAAAGTACTAAGTTAACAGAAGCTGATAATACACCATTTTGTTTTAACAGATACTTCTCTAATCCAGAAGAACAAGCACTACAAGTCATACCATCTATTCTTAAAACTATCTTTTTCATTTAAAGTTCTCCTTTCTATTTTCTTCTATTATACTTCTATTTTTTATTTTATCTAAATTTTTTAATCATTTTATTTATCTGTTCTCTAGTAGTATTTATATAATTTATCTCATCTACTGTGAAATTGTTATCGATAACTGTCTCTTGTTTTTCCTGTTCTGAATAATAGTCCCAGTCGATGATATATTGACGAAGTAATTGTCTTCTTTGGTATAATTCGCTTTTCTTTCCTAAAAGTACCCCTTGATCAAATTTTAAAGGGACAAAATAACTTTCTTCTATATCTTCTGCTTCTAAACCATAATCCTTAATTTTAGTTAGTTTTTTATTCTCATCTGTTTCTAATCCCACATCTAAGATTTGATATTCTTTCATGGTTTTCAAATAACGAACAAAAACTGTATAGATTAATTGTTGTTCTTCTGAAGTTAAGTGATACTCCGTAACTAATAATTTATACATCTCTACAATATCATCTACTGTTTGTTTACTATCTTTATCCACATTAATCTCTTCGATTAAATAATTATATAACTCTTCTAACCAATCATCTTCGCGGTGTTGTCTAGTTTGTAAGAAAACTTGATGACGAATTGCTTCTTCTAAAGTAATTACCCGTTTACTCATATCTTGTAAAATACGATTACTATCTAATCCTAACTCTAATAACATATGCTTCACTAAATGTCCATACTTCTCATATACCCAAGTAGCAGGTTTCTTTTGTCCATGATGAAGATAATCAATTAAACTACGATTAATTAACTGTTCTAAAGAATCATGTTCACAAAATTCATGCAACCTAATAGCACGGCTAATTACTTCATAATTATAACCATTCTCTAAACAAAAGGCTTTTAACGTTTTTCCCTGATAAACAAGTGGAGTTTGTTTTTGTCTACTATTATTTTTAACTTCTTTATCTTTAGTTCTCTCTAAATATAATTTCAAAGTTTCAAAATCAACATCAAAGTTCTTTAATATTTCCTCAACAGATAATTCTTTTCTTTTACTTTTTCTTCTTCTTTCTCTTAAATCGGTTAAACAACGAACTACACGACTTGCTTTAAAAGAATCGCCATGAAACAAATTTGTATACTTTTCAATTGTAGAAAGAGTATTTTTTCTTTCTATCAATTTCTCTTTAGAATCAAAAATTCCTCTTTCTTCATAATATTTTTTAGTATCAGAATCCAGCTTAATTTTTCCTCTTTTTAAATCTTTAATTCTCTCACCTATATTGATTTTTTGACCATTAATTTCTACCACTGTTCTAACAGGTATTTCCCAATACTCTTTATCAGGATTTTCCATCTTCCATAGTTCAAAAGCTTCACGGTATTCTTCTTCTGTTGCCATTAAACGTTTACCAGCTAGGACACCTTTTGATTCCCAGTAGTTACGAACATTTTCATCTAATTTACTTGGATCACGTTTCATAGTGTTTATTCTCGCACCAATCCTAATTTTTTTCCATTTACCACAACTGCAGCCTTAAAAGGGATATCTCTATATTCTTTATCTGGATTTTCCTTCTTCCATATTTCCAAAGCTTCTCGATACTCTTCTTCAGTAACTCTACTTCTTTTTGATTCTAGTACACCTTTTAATTCCCAATATTTACGAACATCCTCATCCAATTGATCTAAATTAGCTTTCATGGTATCGATTCGCCTACCAATTTGGATTGATTTTCCATTTACTTCTATTACTTCTCTAAGAGGAATATCACTATATTCTTTATCAGGGTTTTTCTTTTTCCATATTTCCAAAGCTTCTCGGTACTCCTCTTCACTAATTCTTTTACTATCAAGCACTCCCTTAGCTTCCCAATACCTACGAGTATCTTCGACCAACTGATCCATACAAATTTTCATTGTGCTTATTCTCATACCAATCCTAATTCGTTTTCCGTTTAATTCTACTATCGTCTTTTGAGAAATTTCACTATATTCTTTATTGGGATTTTCTCTCTTCCATATCTCTAGTGCTTCCCGATATTCTTCTTCAGTAACTCTACTTTTTTTCCATTCCAATACCCCTTTGGATTCCCAATATCTACGAACATCTTCATCTAATTTATCTACGCAAGCTCTCATCGTACTGATTTTTACACCAATTCTAATTTCTTTCCCATTCACCTTAACTACAGCCTTAGAAGGGATATCTCTATATCCTTTGCCGGGATTTTCCTTTTTCCATATTTCTAAAGCCTCACGGTATTCCTGTTCACTAGTCCGTTTATTATTAAGCACTCCTTTGGATTCCCAATACTTACGAGTATCTTCATCCAAATTATCTAAACTGTATCTTATTCTACAGATTCTCTTACCAATATGAATTTGTTTTCCATTTACTTCTACTACAGCTCTTTGAGAAATTTCGCCATATTCTTTATCGGGATTTTCCTTCTTCCATTTTTCTAAAGCTTCTCGATATTCTTCTTCTGTGACCTTCATTTTATTCACCACCTAGTTCACCTAATGCGGGCTTATTATACCATAAATAGAAAAAAAGAAAAAGTTGGGCTTATAAAACTTGCATTTTACTATGTAACTAACTTACTTCTTTATTCTTAAAATACGAAGAGCATTTAAAATCGCAATAACGGAAACGCCAACATCAGCAAATACTGCAGCCCACATTGTCGCTAAACCAAAAGCACTTAAAAGTAAAACAACAATCTTAACGGTAATCGCAAAAACAATATTCTCTTTTACAATTCGCATCGTTTGATGAGAAATTTGAATGGCTTCACTAATTAAAGAAGGCTGATCAGTCATAATAACCACATCAGAAGCTTCGATTGCAGCATCACTTCCTAAACCGCCCATCGAAATTCCAATATCGGCATAAGCCAAGACTGGCGCATCATTAATGCCATCCCCTACAAACACTAGTTTCCCATCCGCACTTTTTTCAGACATATATTTTTCTACTAACTTCACCTTTTCTTGAGGTAAAAGTTCAGCATGATATTCATCAATTCCTAATTTTTTAGCAACACTTTTACTAATGTTTTCTTTATCTCCTGTCAACATTACGACTTTTTGAACTTGATTTTTTCTAAACTGTTCCATAGCTAAATAAGCATCTTCTTTAATTTTATCACTAATCACAATAGAACCAGCAAATTGAGAATCGATAGCAACATAAATGATTGTTCCCACTTTATGATTTTTCGTATAAGAAATATGATACTCTTCCATCAACTTATCGTTACCAACTAAAATTTTTTTCCCGTCTACCACAGAATAAACGCCTTTTCCAGACAACTCTTTATTTTTAGTTATCAACTTATCGTCAATTTCCTTCCCGTAAGCTTCCTTTAAAGAAAGAGAAATTGGATGAAGAGAATAATACTCTGCGTAAGCAGCATACTTTAAGACATCTTGATCAGAATAGCCTACTCCGTCAATTTCTTGAACCTTGAATACACCTTCGGTTAATGTTCCTGTTTTATCACAAATAACTAACTCTGTTTTTGATAATGCTTCAAGATAATTACTACCCTTTACCAAAATTCCCCGTTTAGCAGCAGCACCAATTCCGCCAAAAAAAGAAAGAGGAATGGAAATCACTAATGCACACGGACACGAAACCACTAAGAAAGATAAAGCACGATAAAGCCAAGTAGAAAATGTATCCCAGCCCAAAAACATAGGCGGAAGAAGAGCAAGTAATACCGCTATACCAACGACAATTGGAGTATAAAATTTCGCAAACTTACTGATAAAATTTTCTGATTTTGATTTCCTACTACTAGCATTTTCTACCAATTCTAAAATTTTACTCACTGTGGACTCTGAAAATTCTTTTTCTACCTTTAATTTTAATGTAGCATCCATACTGATACATCCACTGAATACTGAATCATCCTTTTTAACATGTCTAGGCATGGCTTCTCCGGTAAGCGCAAGAGTATTAAGCATTCCTTCACCTTCTACTACATTTCCATCCAAAGGTACCTTTTCACCAGGCTTAATTAAAATAATTTCCCCTACATTCACTTCATCAGGATCCACTTTAAGAATTTCCTTATTACGATACACATTGGCGTAATCTGGACGAATATCCATCAAAGCAGTAATGGACTTTCTAGACTTATCAACAGCATAGCTCTGGAAAAATTCACCAACTTGATAAAACAACATAACAGCTACTGCTTCTTCTATCTCCCCAATTCCAAAAGCACCAAGAGTAGCAACGGTCATTAAAAAGTTTTCATCAAACACATGACCATTTACAATATTACGAGCAGCTTTTCTTAAAATTTCAAAGCCAACCAATAAATAAGAAACAACAAATAAACTATTTTTTAATATAATCCAATCTAGTGGGCAACAAAAAGCTATCACAAAAAATATTGACGCACTAATAATTAATCCTAGTTTCTTTTTCATTTTTTTATTCATTATACTTCCTCGATTTCTACATCAGGTTCTTCCTTATGAATAACCTTTTTTATTATCTTTAAAATCTCCTCTTTACGATCTTCTTGACAAGAAAAGGAAAATTTCTCTGTCATAAAAGAAATACTAACATCCTCTACACCATCTATTTTCTGTAACTTATCTTCTAAATGACTCGCACAAGCAGCACAATCTAATCCAGTTATTTTAAATTTACATTTTTTCATAATATCCCTCCTTATCCTTTATGATTAATATGTTCTAATCCAATTTCAAATAATTTTACGATATGATCATCATCTAAAGTATAGTAAACTTCCTTACCATTTCTTCGACATTTAACAATACCACTTCTCCTTAATACAGCCAATTGATGAGATATGGAAGACTTAGTCATATTTAAAACATTAGCTAAATCACAAACACACATTTCATCCTGATCAAGAGCAAATAAGATTCGACATCTCGTCGTATCACCAATTAATTTATATAAATCAGCTAGCCGATTAAAAGTATCTTCATTAGGTAACTTCGATAATACTTTATCTACTGCTTCTTGATGAATCACATTACAATCACAGATAAATTCATTTCTTGTCATATATTCATATCTCCTTTTTAGTCTACATCATCAATTGAATAATTATTCAACTATTTAAATTATAGTTGAACAGTAATTCAATTGTCAAGAACATATAAAACTTTTTTTTCACTTGACGTCTAAAAAGAAATTCCGATACGCACCAACTGGACCTAGTGGACCTACTGGTGCGACAGGTTTGACTGGACCAACAGGACCTACTGGACCTACAGGGCCAAGTGGCGCAACAGGAGCAACGGGTGCTACTCCAACAATAACTACAGCTGCTCTAATGGCTCATGATGAAACAACTAGTACTGTAAATACCGGTAACCCAATCCTATTCACAACAACAAACTTAAGCAGTAATGTTAACTATAATCCTGTAAATGGCGTATTTACTATTTTACAAGCCGGCCAATACATCATCCATTGGTGGGCTAACGTTAAAAACAGCAGTGGACATAAAGCGATCACTACCCCAACTACCGCACCAGTTATCATTACTCTTAATCAAATAGCACCAGCTGCAATCTTGATCTCCTCATCATCTTCACACAATTCACTAGCACAAAACGCTACCGCTACCGTAAATGGAAATGCCGTATTTACAGCAGCAGCAAACAGTACTTTCCGATTAATCAACAGTTCTGTAATTCCATTTGATCTAGTAAAAAATGGAACTTATTCAGCTTCCATATCTATCATCAGAAATGCTCAAAACTAATAGAAAGAGGTCCATAATATGGGAAAATATAAAGTATATGTCTATGCGATTTCTAAAAATGAAGAAAAATTTGTCGATAGATGGGTAAACTCTATGCAAGAAGCAGATGGTATATACGTACTAGATACTGGTTCTCATGATAACACAGTAAAAAAGCTAAAGAAGCATCATGTAACCGTCAAAAGCAAAACGATTACTCCTTGGCGCTTTGACGAGGCACGAAATCAATCTTTAGAAATGGTACCAAAAGACGCCGATATCTGTATCTGTACCGATTTAGACGAAGTCTTTGTACCAGGATGGAGAGAGGAATTAGAAAAAGCTTGGCAAAAAGAAACTACTCGCGCTCTTTATAACTACAATTGGAGCCTAGACGAAAACAACAAGCCAATTGTCAACTTCTATATTGAAAAAATACACACAAGAAATGATTACAAATGGACACACCCTGTCCATGAAGTACTTTCTTATATTGGAAAACAACAAGAAAACAAAATTATCATTCCGACAATGACTTTAAACCATTATCCTGACTCAAAAAAATCTCGTAGTTCTTATCTACCATTACTGGAATTATCTGTTGAAGAAGACCCAACCGACGACAGAAATATGCATTACTTAGGGCGAGAATACATGTATTACGGAAAATGGAATCAAGCAATCGATACCTTAATTAGACACCTTAGCTTAGAAAAAGCAACTTGGAAAGATGAACGTTCAGCATCAATGCGTTTTATCGCGAGGTGTTACACTCATCTAAACAGAATAGAAGAAGCTAGAATGTGGCTACAAAAAGCGATTCAAGAAGCTCCTTATCTAAGAGATCCTTATGTAGAAAGTGCGCTACTTGAATATCAACAACAAAATTGGCCTAAAGTAGAAGAAGACTGTCTAAACGCCTTAAAAATTACCACTCATCAAAAAACATATATCAATGAACCATTCAGCTGGGATCATACTATATATGATTTACTCTCTATCAGCACATATTATCAACAACAATATCAGAAATCCCTCATATACGTAAATAAAGCCATAGAAAAATCGCCCCAAGAAAAGCGATTATTAGAAAACAAAAAACTAATCGAAAGCAAACTAAAAGAAGTGGAAAAACGTTTATAACCACTTCTTTTACCCATCTATCATTTAAGACAAGCTCTTTAATCTTGCCTTTACCAACAACACTATCTCAATCGGCGCATTAATCCAATGAAGAACAAGTAAACTATCCTGTAATTTTCTTTTTAAAGAAACACGATCTAATATATCTTCCGCATTCTTCTTATAATCAAAGTTTTCTATCGGATTAGCTTTCAAAAAATCACGAATATAATTCTCAATATCTTTTAAAAGATATACTTTTAAATCATACTCATCCATTTCCGTTATCCCATAATAACCAGATACTAATATTTTAAACTGTTCAATTAAAGAAATATGCATGTTACCACCTAATAGAATTATATCAAATTTTAATAATATAAGGTTAAATTTTTATTTGGTACGTGACTGACTATCAGAAATAGCTGTCGAATACTTCTTCAAACTTTCTAAAACTATCTCTTCACCATGATGATTATATAATTTACCGTCATTTTCTATAAATGTTTTCATAGATACCGGATTAAATATGTTAGCAATTTTTGCATGAGATATATCCATATGACAGTCTTTAGAACACTGCTCTATATCTTCCTTAGAAAAGCCACATTCTGAAACATTTTTTAATTTCACATAATCAATATCTTGACTTAAAGTTCTAAAATCAATGATATATTTCTCATCCCCAACAACTAAATAAATACCATGAAAACGTCCATCATAAAACACAGAATATTGAATATTATCTAAATCAATATTGTTGTTTTCACTATATATTTTTTCTAGAGTCAAATATATCGAAGTTTTTATCTCCTTTTCATCTATCTTATTGCCAAACAAACTAGATACAAGATTAGCTTCAAATTCCTTAATCAGCAAATATAATTTTCCATTTATTTCCGTTGTTTCATCAAATTTACCTCTTGTCTTTACAAGCATATTCAAAAAAGTATCAAAGTCTTTATTCTGAAACAAATCAACAATACTATTTATACTGTTTATATTTTTTTTCTCAAATAATTTCACAAACATTTTACAAGCGGTTCGATATCTTTCCATTACCTCACGCTCTGCGACAAATTTTGAATAACTTGGCACCTTGAATCCTTCATCATTAAACTTATCAGCAAATATATCGGTATTATCAAATAGATCATTGAATTTTTTTCTAAATTCATTACCATCATGAAATTTTGCGTATAATATTTCTTTACCAAATAAAAAATCATATATCTGGCCAAGAGCAGCAATATTATAATAGCCTGTACCATGATACTCTACATAATCTTGAGCAAAACAATAATTTTGAATAACAGAAGTACCTTGAAAATCAATTCCTTCCTTTTGTAATAAAAATGTATTATAGTATTCAGTCATTATTTCTTCAAGAAGTTCTCCTTCCTCAAATCCAGGTCCATCGTAATTGGCATCAAACTCAACAATTTCTCTATTTAACCCTACTCTATTTAAATTGTATTGATTAAAACAAGAATCAAGATTTTTCTCACTATGATATGAAGCAGCATGAATTAGTTCATGATACAACAACGATTTAATAATATTAGCATCCGAATTCTTATGTTTATCAGAAATAATAATCCTTTTTGTAGAGCTATTAAATTCTGCATCGGCATACCCACAGCTTTCATCTATATTTTCTTTTCTTCTAAACCCAATATAGTTTAATCTATTTATTCTTGCCATTAATTCATCTTTTGACAGGCAATCGAAAGTTGCTAAAAAACTATTGACAAAATCAATTAATATCTTCTTATGCTGTTCTAACATCGAATCCATTAACATTGGGTGAAAATCATTTTCCACTACCATATATTACCGCCTAATAGAATTATACCCTATTCTACTATTTTTGAAAACGAAAAGAATAATAAGTAATATCATAATCTCGATGATAGAGAAAGTCAGCTAATTCTTTTTCTTCTTTTGATTCCAAATTTCGACACCAAGAAAAGACAAAACCATTTTGATAGGATAACTCTTGAAATAAAGTCCAAATATTGGTTATCGTCAAATAATTACTGAATTGATCCGTATTAATCCAATTTCCTTCGGCAAGAGATAAAATAGAAGTTAACGAAACAATATTACGAAACTCGCCAATGATATACCCATCTTTCTTAAGATAAGACTTAAGAGTAGAAAGAAAACTTCTAAGATCTCTGACACGTTCTAACTTTCTACCAATAAAAATACAATCATAATCGGTATCTATTACTTCTTCTAAAGAAGAATAGACCGTACCAAAGAAAGAAGAAAAAACAGCTTGATGAGGATCTTTTTCTATTCCATGAATCACTAAATCAGGATGTTGATACTTGAGTTTTAAAAAGGTAGTTCCTATTCCACAATCAAATTCTAATATCTTATAAAGATTAGATGGTAACACTTCTAAAGAAGCAATTTTTACTGCATCAAAGGCAAAAGGAGAAAAGCCCCATTTATGGAAAAAATAAGATCGATTCTTCGCTAATAGTTTTTGAAATTCAGTATTGTCTTTTCGAAAACAAGTACCCAAATAATGATGAATAAAGACATCGTGACAAAGAACTAAGCGATATCCTAAACGAATAATAGAAAGAGATAGATCATTATCTTCAATATATCCTGGGGAATATTCTTCATCTAGACTCTTCAGTTGGTCGAATACTTCTCGTTTAATTAATAGACAAAAACCAATTAAAAATAATTTATCTTCCCAACGAGTAGGATCTAAACAATTATTTTGACAAGCTTTTTGGTGCATTTCTTCAGTTGTTTGATAAACAAAATCGCATCCCTGTAAGTTTTCTTGATGATTAGATATTGCCCCTACTGCCCCAATTGTTTCATCACTTTCTAAACAAGTAACAAGATTGTCTAACCAATGGATAGTAACAATAGTATCGTTATTTAGTAATAAAATATCATTAGATTTTTGACTATGGCTAATCCCAATATTACATCCTTTAGGAAAGCCAAGGTTCTCTTCGTTCAACACGACTTTAATATCCGTGTTGTTTTTTTGTTGTTCAATTAACCATTCTCTCGTCCCGTCTGTAGAAGCATTATCCACTATAATCAGTTCATAACTATTCGGTTTAGTATACTTCCGAATACTTTCAATACAGTCTTTGGTAAATGCAAGCTGATTATACGTTAGAATGATAATAGAAACTTTTTTCTTCTTCAATTTTCTTTTCATAGTATTTTTATATGTAAAACAAAGAAAAAAGTGCGAAATATTTTTCCGCATCTTACATAATTAAACCGCCATCTACTTGAATAATCGTTCCTGTCGTAAATGAAGAATCATCACTCGCTAAATATAAATAAATAGGGGCAAGATCGTTAGGTGTTGCCATTCGTTTTAACGGTGTCATGCCAATCAATATTTGTTTCATTTCAGGAGTAACGTGTTCTTCTACCATTTCAGTTCCAACAACACCAGGTGCTACGGCATTGACACGAATTTTATACTCACCAAGTTCTTTGGCTAATGACTTCGTAAGACCATTTATTGCCGCTTTACTTGTCGCATAAGCTGCCTGTCCTCGCCCACCATTAACACCAACCATTGAACTGGTATTAATAATACTACCACCATATTCCTTCATATAAGAAACAACTTCTCTAGTTAGACAAACAGGGCCAAAGAAATTAACATCAAACATCTCTTGAAATTCTTCATCTGTAGAATCCACTAAATTTTTCTGAGAAGTAATTCCTGCATTATTCACTAAGATATCGATTCTTCCCCATTTAGCGATCACTTCTTTTACTCTACTTCTAATTTCTTCTTTATTTTTCATATTTAAAGCGATGGGATAAATTCTATCCTCAGGTAAAGAAAGCTCTTCTTCAAGTTGTCTAGCAGCTTGCTGAACAGTTTCTTCTCTACTGCCACAAACAATAACTTTAGCTCCTTCTTGTAAAAACAAACGAGCAATCTGATAACCAATTCCTCTAGTGCTTCCTGTCACAAACGCAATTTTATCTTCTAGTTTCATTGTTTTCTCTCCATTTCTTATACACTTTAATTAAATCCGGATCGTTTTGTTTATCCTCTTCTGGTAATTGTTCTAAATCAAAGAAGCGAAGTTCTTTTGACTCTTCATCCCATTTCAACTCCCCATGATATTGATCGATATAATATAAAACTGTATTGTTAATCACCACATCCCCATTTGGATAAGCATTTTTTCTACTCATTCCTGAGACAACATCAATCAATTGAAGATGATCAACTTCAAGATTAGTTTCTTCTTTTACTTCTCGAAGAATTACTTCTGAGAAACTTTCTCCTAGTTCCTGACAACCTCCAGGTAATCCCCACTCATCATTGTCTCTGCGTTTTTGTAGTAAAATTTGTCCATCTGAATTCACAATAATCGCAGCCGCTCCATCCTGTAGTAAAACAAATTGATGACCAATTTCTCCCATACAAAGTCTAGTAAATACTGGGTATCCGATCAATCCACACATCTCGATAATCTCATCACAAGAAAGCTTAGGTAACATTTCTTTTAGTTCTTCATAAGAAAGTTTTCTTCGTTCCGATACACTTAAATTCCGAATTTCCTCTAAAATATTATCTTCTTTAGTATTCATTATAATTTTTCCTTTATCCCTTCTATCGAAAATTCACACTATCATACTATTTAACCACTTTAGCTAATACTTTTTGATAATCACCAAGATCTCCTAACTCAACCTTAGCCCCATCATTTCGCTGATATTCTTTCTTATCTCGCTCCTCAAAATAATAATCACTAAGCGAATAGGCACTACCAATATAAGCTTGAATTAAACATTCTTCTTGAGCTTGACTATATAAGTCTTCTAACTCTTCCATAATATAACGAATGGTATTCTGATTAATCGCTACTCGATAAGTCTCCATCAAATACTGATAATAAGACAAATCATAAGCTTTATCAATAGGAAGTTTAACCACATTAATTTGAAAAACTCTTCTCTTATCAGCACCAAAACAAATAGAACTACGATCGACAAGTCCAGTATAAACAAAACCATTATCCCGCGAAAACTCTAAGTTATCCCAAATAAAGGGAATCTCTTCTCGAAATTCTGCACTTTCCGGAGTATAACAATAGCTACCCCAATGTCTCTTTTTCTTATCAAATAAAGCCAAATTTTCCTGTCGGAATCCATTAATATTATCAAAAGATATCTCTTTAGGTAGAGAAACTAATTGTTTTTTTTCAATATCCATTAAATACCATCCATCTATTCGATCATTTACACAAGCTAGAGAATGATAAAACGGAGTGGCATACTGAAAATTTCTACCATCAAATAATAGATTTCCTTCTAAATCAGTATAAAAATAATCTTCTTTATCATCATTAAAATACCTTTTCTTCCACAAGCTAATATTTTCTTCTACAGAAACCAAAGATAATCGATAATAACCACTAGAATATTTTTGTCTTGCTTGTTCCTTTCTTAAAACATCTTCTTTTAATAATTCTAATTTTTTCCTTTCGTCTATTACTTCCATCTTAAATTTCTCTCCTTATGACTATCAATTTATCGATTTAAACACACCTATTCATCAATTTTAAAACTGTTTTTCTATCCGCCATATCGAATATTATCTACAATTTCATATAATACACATAACAATTCTACAATATCTATGTTTCATTAAATAACTTCTATTAAATATATTGTCAAAATGAATTTAGTTTCTATAAAAAGTATAACATAATCTTAAAGCATATTAAAACTCGAACTATCGAAAAATTCAAAAGTTCGAGTTTCCTATCAATCTGATCTTAGTAATATAGTTATTTAGAATCTAATATTTTTTTGAATTCTCTATTGGTTGTGCTAATCTTCTACAATTGGAGACATTATCCTTTGAACCAAGTTAAACCCTTCCATCTTTAATTTTTTAACAGAACCATTATCTAGGTTATTTTCATCAAAACTGGTATCTTCTAACTTATCTAAAAGAAATATAGAATCTGTTTTTACAACAACATAATATGCTCGTGCAGGTGCTCCATCTGTAAAATCATCTGTTGAAAAACATTGAATTAAATAACTCTTTTCATCATCTACTTTTATAATTCCAATACCATAAACATCTTCATTATCGCATAATCTTTCTGCTCCATAAGATGCTCCTAGTTCTTGTTCAAATCCATAAATATTCATTTGCTACCTCCCCCTGAGAAATTTTTAAAACCTTGTATCTTTTTCTTTAATAAAGAAGCAACCATATCCTAGTTTGTTAACATATCAAAAGTTCAAATAGTTCGAACAGATTTACCAATGGTGCCGTTGAAGAAGTTATCTACAACTTTTACCGAGATAATTGATATATAAATCAATCACTATTAATAGTGTAATACCTTTATTTTCATTTTATACAATTAAAATTTATGTCATATCTTTACCAATAAAAACGTTATAAATTTCATTATATCTATAAGCTAATTTTGCATAATTAGAGTCTGGCACTAATATATCAAGTTCTACTAATTTATCAATTAATGTTGAGACGGTATTTCTTGATACTCCTGATTCTTCTTCTATTTCTTTTTTGGTAAAAACTATTTGTCGCATTATTGCGGGCATAATTCTGTAAACAGCATTACTATTTAAAATTTTTAATTTTTCCATATCCTTTGTGTATATCTGTTTTATTCTATTTATTTTTGCAATATAATTATTACACTGCTCTATTATACACTGTAAAAAGAATTTAATAAAACCAATCATATTTCCCTTTCTACTTTCATTTAAAAATTTATGATAGCTAGGTTTATATAATTCTATTATTTCTGATAAAAATAAGATAGGTTCTTCTTCCGTTAATAAAGCCAACTGAATAGGAATCAATGCTCTACCTAATCTTCCATTTCCATCTCTATATGCGTGTATCGTTTCAAATTGTGAATGAGAAATTGCTAAATTTATAAACAAAGGATCAATATATGCATTGTTCATATAATCAAATAAGTTTTCTAATAGAATAGGGACATCTTCTGGTGCAGGAGGCACAAAAATAGCTTCTTCTATAGTACATCCCTTAGGACCTATCCAGTTTTGTATATTTCTAATTTTTCCTGGTTCTTTTTCGTTTCCTCTAACACTATCAAGTAATATTTTATGAATATTATTTATAAACTTAATATTTATTTTATCATTTTCTTTCAAATAATTCTTAGCATAATCAATCACTTTTTTTAAATTTTGAATTTCTAAATTATCATCTGTTTTAAGCATGTATTTTAAATAATACATGTCATCCTGAGATATTTGTGTTCCTTCGATTTAGAATCTAAAAAAAATCTTGAATCAAACTGACTATTTTTTAAATTCGACTTATATTCTCCATATTTTAAATTAGCTTCCGAAATCAAAACTATTAATTCTTTATCAAGATTGTATTGAATTGGTAACTTTTCAACTTTAAATGGTTTCAATTGTTTCACCTCAATAAAACTTTATCATATTAAATTGCAAAAGGTAAACAAAACGCACAACATTTCAAAAATATTGTGCGTTTTTTAGTTTTTTAGACAATTTATGCACAAACTAAGTGCATTTTAGTATATTAACTCGTAATTTTGAGTAATTATTAATCTGGTGCCTTAAGGGATTAGGATACTGAACCCAAGATTAAGTCAATACCATCATCTCAGCACAGTAACAATATATCATACATTTTTATAATAGTGAACAATTTTTTAACAATATTCTAACACTAATATAACAAATTTTGCTATAAAATATTTTTAATAAATATATAGCTGTTCGCTTGTTTTTTAAGACACTCAATAGTATACTTTTTGTAGGGAATATCAGTTGTTGAGTGTCTACCTCTAATCTTTATAGAGAGGAGGTTTGATAAAGATGAAAACTAAGACTTTTACTATAAAAGTTCAGAGTGTTGACAAACTACCTATTTTAAAAAACTAATATTTTAGTTGGTTTAAAGTGGTAGAAAAATGTCAAAATATGAGCAATTTTAGATAGAAATTTCCTAAAATTGCTCTTTTTTTATACTTTTGTGGGGAATATAAAAGGCTGTATGACAAAGCCGGTTTGAAAAACCGACTTTGTCAACAGCCTGGACTTTTATTATAAAAGTTCTTAAGCTCATTGCTATCATTTTATTTCTCCTTATCATTATGATAGTAGTAGTAAAAATCCACCCTTAAAAAGGGTGGTTTTTCTCTAAAGCCTATAAGGCTTGA
>UQRY01000028.1 GCA_900543675.1 uncultured Mycoplasmatota bacterium | reverse complement strand
ATGCTTGAAAATCAAACATAGACTTATCTAAAAATTTCTCATGCGTTTATCCTGATTAGTAAAGGAAATTAGTTGACAAGTTTTAAAGAATACGGTATCATTATAACTACGGATGCAATGAGCCGTTTCTAAAATGGAGACATACTCAAGAGGCTGAAGAGGCGCCCCTGCTAAGGGTGTAGGTCGGGAATACTGGCGCGAGGGTTCAAATCCCTCTGTCTCCGCCATATTTAAAATTATCCCTATATAGGGTTAAAGACACTGCGATAAGTAGTGTCTTATTTTTTGCCAAAAAAAAGACATATTTTTAAGTCTTATGAATTTATCGATATGTTCTTCTTCCTTTATTGATAATTTTAAAAACCCCATAACTACCAAAGTATTCATAAATTTTTTCCATAATAGTATCTCCTTATTCTTTTCAAAAAAATGCAACCCACTTCTTCAATATAATATAAAATAGGTAAGAAAGTCAATCGAAAGTGACAAAAAAATTTAATTCTACATAATTTAAATAATTGCCTTCAGAAATTTTTTCTGCAAATAAAAAGTTGCAATCTTTAAAAAATGTTATATAATGAATATAGAGTAAGATAGGGTGATAGGATGAAGAAATTAAATAATAAAGGATTTGCTGCTTCTGTTGTTTTATACGGGGCATCGACAATCATTATTTTAGTATTACTTTTAATTTTATCCATTCTATCCACAGGAGAAAAAAATGTCAGTAATATGGCAGATACCATCAAAATGGAAGCAAGTGGTGTAAAAGGTACCACTTATCAACTTAGAAATATGGTAACAAATGGAGGATTTGAAGAAGGAGCACAAGGGTGGACTACAGATATGCTTAGTACGACTAATACAACCCAAAATGAAATAGTGTCAGATGTTTATAAGTCTGGTAGTAAAAGTTTACATATCAGCCCAAATGGTTGGCAGTATCAACGCTTATCAGGGGCTATTTCCCAAGGGGATAAAATTTATTTTGGAGCGTCAACTTATATTAGTTCACTTTTCTCTGGCGGTTTAAATTCTGGCCTCAGCTACAATAGAGATGCTGACATAGGCAGTACTTATGGACAAGCAATCAAAGAAGTAGAGGGTAAATATAGTGACAGCAATGTCACAGATGGTTTTATCAGAAAGGGAATAATTGGGGAAGTAGAAAAATATCCAGAAATATTTGCTCAAGTAGGAATTGGTAACTCAGGTGATATAGACGCCTATGTAGACAACATCGTCGTTATTAACCTAACCAAAACCTTTGGTGCCGGAAATGAACCAGATTTAGCTTGGTGTAATGCCAATATCGAATACTTCGAAGGAACAACCTCAATAACTGTATATGAAAATGAATAGAAATCTCTCTTTCGTTTCAAAATGAATACGAAAGGAGATTTTTTTTATGGCACGTCACAAAGTAGAAATTAGTGGCGTGAATACAGCGAGCATGAAAGTATTGAGCAGTGAGGAGACCGAAAATCTTTTTAGAAGAATGAAAGAAAATGATCCCACTGCTCGTGAAGAATTAATTGAAGGTAATCTAAAACTAGTCCTGAGTATCTTAAAACGATTCAACCGTCGTAATGAAAACTTAGATGACTTGTTTCAGGTTGGTTGTATCGGCTTAGTAAAAGCAATTGATAATTTTGACATTTCTCATGGAGTAAAACTATCCACCTATGCTGTTCCTATGATACTAGGAGAAGTAAAAAGGTACTTACGAGACAACAACAGTGTTAGGGTTAGCCGTTCTCTAAAAGATCTAGCTTACAATAGTCTAAAAGAAAAAGAGCGTTTAACTCTAGAACAAGGAAAAGAAGTTCCACTGGAAGAAGTAGCTAAATCATTAGGAGTAAAAGATTACGAAGTAATCACCGCTTTAGACTCAATGAAGAGTCCCGTCAGCATTTTCGAACCGATCTATAATGATGGGGGAGACACCATTTATCTTTGCGACCAGATCGAAGATAAGAAAGTTGCTTCTGCCGATCTAGATATTAACTTAGCACTAGATCATGCCATTAATGATCTAGAGGAACGAGAAAAGTACATCATTGACGAGCGTTATATCATGGGCAAAACTCAAATGGAGATTGCGACCGAGCTTGGTATCAGTCAAGCCCAAATTTCTAGGCTAGAAAAAAATGCTATTAATACCTTAAAAAAAGTGCTAAAATAAAACCACCGAATAGGTTGAAGCAGGTGAGATAATGAGCGAAATACTAGATGATAAAAGCTATCCAATTATGGAAGAAAACGCCTGGTTAGATTACCCACTAGAAAAAATCAAGAAAAGTTTGAATCCAGAAATAGTAAGCATTTATTACCAAACTTTAGAAGAGCTAGCTACCGAACCAATTGGGAAGCAAGTCGTTCAAAATAAAGCTGGTGCTTCCATTAGAGAAATTTATACTACAATCTGCCAGTTGAAACTAGAAAAGAGTTCTCATTATTTCTTCCCCTCTAATCATGTGGTTAATTTTTATCCATCGATAAGGGAGAAAATATGTGCCAAAGAAACAACTTGCGATTTTTCAAACGGTAAAATAAGAAAAGGGGAGCTATACTGTTTTTACCGTCCATTCCTTCACGACCTCACTTCAGAAAACCGCTATGTCTTAAAAAGAAGCATTAAGGTAGAAATTGCTTATCTCGATTTTCTACCGATGGATTTCAATGAGTTTGAATTATTTAGTGAAAAAGTAGACCACTACTGGAACTATCCTACCGATGTATTGGACTATGAAAGAATTAATTACAATGTGAAAGGAGCATTGGCTCTACAACAACTAAAGACCAGAAAACTAAACAGATAAAAAGACATGAACAATGTCTTTTTTTCATATACTTTGTTAGGTGGTAATATGAGATTATCGGATTTACAAAGCAAAGATATTGTTAATATTAGTGATGGTAGAAATGTAGGAAACATTATTGATGTAAAAATAGACGAAGAAACAGGCAATATCGTATCCTTTATCATCGAACCCAACAAAAACTTTTTCCATTTCTTTAACCGTAGTAATAGCGTGGATACTGAAATAAAATGGCATAGCATTACCAAAATTGGCGAAGATGTAATCCTAGTGAAAATTGGACTACCATAAAATGAAGACAATTTAAATTTCATAAAAATTGATTACTTTAAAAACGAAGACAATCTATCCTATACGTGATATAATAGGGCAAGAGAAAAACCAAAACGTTGGATTATCTAATGAAAAAAGCTCAAAAGAAAAGTAAAAGGATAGGATAGATATGAAAATAAAAAAAGAATTACTTGCTCCAGCTGGCGATTTTGAAACGTTAAAACAAGCGATCCATAATGGCTGTGATGCCGTTTATTTAGGAGGGAAAAAATTCGGCGCAAGATCATTCGCTCCAAACTTCAACGAGGAAGAATTAAAAGAAGCTATTTCTTATTGTCATTTATATGGAGTAAAAATTTATATTACCGTAAATACTTTAGTTTATGAACATGAAATGAAAGAAGCTTTAGACTACGTAGAATTTCTTTATCAAAATGGTGTAGATGCGTTAATTATGCAAGATTTGGGATTAATCAGTGCTGTTCATGAACGTTTCCCTAACTTAGAGATTCATGCCTCAACGCAGATGCATAATCATAATAGTAATCAATTGAAGCTATTAAAAGAATTAGGAATAACTAGAGTAGTTTTAGCTAGAGAATTATCGTTAAGCGAAATTGAAAACTTAGCCAAAACAACAGACCTCGAACTAGAAGTTTTCGTTCATGGCGCACTTTGTATCTGCTATTCAGGTGAGTGCTTATTTAGTAGCTTATTATTAGACAGAAGTGGAAATCGAGGTAGTTGTGCAGGAATTTGTCGCTTACCATTTTCCTTATATGAAGAAGAAACCAAAGTCCCAACATCTGGAAAATATCTCTTGAGCCCTAAAGAATTAAATGAATTAGATAATATGGAAAAATTAATGGCTTCCCCAATTACCAGCTTTAAAATTGAGGGAAGAATGAAAAGCCCTACGACAATTGGCTACATTACCAGACTCTATCGCCAGATGATGGATAGTATCTCTAACCATGAAAAACCACATCTAACTCCGAAACAAGTCAAAAATCTTTACGCTTTATTTAACCGTGAATTCACAAAGGGCTATCTTTTTGAAGAGTCTGACAAAGATTTAATGAACAATAAAAGCCCTAGTCATCATGGAATTCCCCTTGGACAAGTACTTTCTGCCACCAAGAAAAGAATAAAAATAAAACTAGAAGAAGAATTAAATCAAGAAGATGGTATTCGCTTCATTCCAGAAAATAAAGGCATGATCGTAAACTTTATCTATGACCAAAAGGGATTACTCCAACACCATGCCTTACCAGGAAGCGTCATTGAAGTCGACAATAAAATTGGCTTGGAAAAGAGTGGAGGAAGCGTACGCAAAACAATTGACCATCAACTAGAAGAAGAACTAAAAAACTATCCATTAAAGAAAATTCCTATTACCTTGACCGTTTCCGCTTCGAAAAAAACAGGCCTTTTACAAGTCAGTTTATATGATCAAGAAAATCTAGTAGAAAAAGCAGAAAAAATTGTCGAAGAAGCAACCAAGTCCCCAACCCCAGAAGATCGTATTATTGAACAGCTAACCAAAATGGGGTCTACTCCGTTTACTGTTACCGAAATAAAGAAGGAAATCGATCCTGATATCTTTATTCCTATAAAAGAATTAAACGAGATTAGACGCTCGCTTTGTAGAGAGCTAGAAGAAGTTAGGCGCAATAAGAAAAAACAAGTAATCATTAACCAAGAACAAGCAGTCTCTTTAGTGAACATCAAGCCAATTTCTCCACGCCTTCATGCCTTAGTAAGAACCGAAGAACAATTACAAGTTTGTTTAAAAGAGAATATCTCTATCATTTATGTTACTGATGAAAATCTATATCAAAAATACAATCACCTTCCGAATCTATATTTACGACTAAGTAGATTGAACCCTGTTTTCCCATTGCCGGCTCCAAAACGTCTTTTGATAGGGGAGACTGGATCTATAATTACCGCAAGAAAACATTCTGTGCCTGAAGTGATTGGTGATTATTTTTTGAACGTTACCAACGCCAAGAGCGTAGACTATCTAATTGGACAAGGTTTAAAAAGAGTAACACTTTCTATCGAATGTAAGGATGAAGATATCGAGGCAATCACGAATTCGAAAATAGATACTAATCAATTAGAAGTAATCGCCTATGGTAGAGTAGAAGCAATGATTATGAAGTACCATCCTATCCCGCATCTGAAAGTTACTCCAACAACGCCATCCACACCTGATGCGAAAAAATATTATTTAGTCGACCGCAACCATGAAAAATATCCACTGATCGAAGAAGAAAATTGTACCCATCTTTTCTACTATAAACCAATAGAACGTAATATCGAAAATCTATACGAAATGAAGATTAGAACCTTTCGTCTTGAATTTTTTGATGAAAGTGCTTCTCAAACACGGGATATCATAAAAAAATACCAAAATCGTCTTATCAAATTAACGCAAGTATGATAAAATAAATTCATAAGGATAGGTGAAATTATGAAAAAAAATACCAAAAATAAGAGTAGTAATAATAAAAACAATGTAGGAGGCTACATCAAAATTATTTTAATTTTTGCCGTAACGATATTTGCCATTCTCCTACTTAGAAATTGGTATTTAAGTGGTGTCAACTACCAGTTGAATACTCCAATTATTGGAAATGTATTAATGAGAGAAATCAATACCGAAGAAGTATATAACTACATTAGAGAAAATGAAAATGCCATTCTTTATGTCGGAGTCGTGAATGATTCAAACTGTCGTAAATTTGAAGAAGAATTCCAAAACGTGGTAAAAGAAAGACAACTAGAGAATAGCATTACCTATCTAAATCTAACCAAAGAATCAAACATAACCAAATTCATTAAAGAATTCAATAAATTCTATGATACTGACCTTCTTGGGTATCCTTCATTAGTTGTCTTCCAAGATGGTAAAGTATTAGATGTTTTAACAGTCAGTACTGGTGGAACGTTATCAAAAGAGAAAGCTGTTGAGTTTCTAGATCGCCATCAACAACGCATAATGGATGTGAATTAATATGCTTCATGTTGTATTATATGAACCAGAAATTCCTACTAATACGGGAAATATTATGCGTACTTGTGTCGCAACGGATACGAAATTACACTTAATTAAACCCTTAGGATTCCAGTT
Organism: uncultured Mycoplasmatota bacterium; assembly: GCA_900543675.1. GTDB lineage: Bacteria > Bacillota_I > Bacilli_A > RF39 > UBA660 > Alloscybalousia. The sequence goes on along the minus strand of UQRY01000028.1, from coordinate 16,534 downwards.
AGATGATGCTCATCTAAAAAGATCTGGAGTTAATTATATCGATAAGTTAGATTATCAAGTGTATGAGAATTTCGAAGAGTTCAAAGAAAAAAATCCTGGCGATTATTACTATTTCACTCGTTATGGGCACAAGCCACATACTAGCTTTGATTATTCTGACCAAGATAAAGAAATCTATTTAATCTTTGGCAAAGAGTCAACAGGAATTCCTAAAGAATTACTAAAAAATGATTTAGAACATTGTATGCGTATTCCCATGACTGCCAATGTGAGAGCGTTGAACTTATCAAATTGTGTAGCAATATGTGTTTACGAAGTACTAAGACAACAAAATTTTAAAGATTTATATCGAGATGAACCCTCGGATGAACACCACAAAGGAAGCGACTTTCTAGAACGAGAGGATACAGAATAAAAGAGCTAAATCATTAGCTCTTTTTTAGGAGAATTTTATGAAAAAGAAGTTTTTTTCTTTACCCACTAAATATGCCTACCTTTATCTTTTTATTCCCATTGCCTTATCCATTATCGTAAGTACAAGTTATGATAATGATATTTGGTTTTTACTCAATCAAGGTAGATATGTAGTAACCCATGGGATTCCTTATATAGAACCATTTACCATTCATGAGGGATTGGACTTTGTTATGCAACAACATCTAGCGGCTACAATCTTTTATGAAGCATATCATTTACTAGGAGGTTTTGGATTATCGCTAGTGGTAATTATTATCAACTTACTAATTCTATTTTTCTTATACAAAACAGCTTTAGTAATGAGTGACAACCGAAAAGCACTATCCGTATTCTTCGCAATAGGAGTAGATATTTTATTACTAATGAACTTTATTCGCACAAGACCACAAATTTTTACTTATTTGTTATTGTGTATCTTACTATATCTTTTAGAGAAATATCAAAAAGAAGGAAAAGTCAAATACTTATTACCACTTCCTATTTTATCCTTGTTAGAGATTAATCTTCACACTTCAATGTGGTTTCTGCTTCTTTTGTTTATTCTACCTTATATTGTAGAGAATACTATTTCCTATTTTCAAAAGACAAAAAAATCAAAAGTTAAAGTAACACCACTTTGGATTAGTGTCTTATTCATGATTGTATTTGCTCTTATTAATCCGTATGGAATAGACGCTATTCGTTATATTTTTACTTCATATGGTAATGAAGAGATCAATCATCTTATTTTTGAAATGCAATATCCAGATATCACAACTAACGCGGGAATGATCGTCTATGGATGCATTCTACTCGTATTTTTATGTTACATGTTTTTTAAAAAGCCAAAAATAAAAATCAGACATTTTTGTTTGTTATTAGGAACTACCTATCTAGCGCTTACTACTTATAAAAGTCTTGCCTTTTTCATCATTGGGGGAGTGTTCCCATTAGTTGCTTATTTAAAAGAATATTTTTCTCCCAAAGAAAAACCACTTTCTCTTCGGGAACCTGTATACAGAAAAACAATAATTTTACTCAGTATAATTACACTTTTACCTATCTTTGGCTTATCTTTCCAGCTAACTAATCCATTAGAAAAAATTTTTGATTATCTAGAGAATTATCCAGAAGAAATAGTCCTTTATACCGGTTTTATGGAAGGGGGATACAGCGAGTATCGAGGAATAAAACCTTATATCGACCCACGAGCAGAAGTGTTCTTAAAAGCCAACAATCATCAAAAAGATATTTTTAAAGAATACTATACCTTACAAACTGGAAGATTAGATCCAGAAGAATTCTTAAAAAGATATCCATTTACTCATCTTTTAGTCAGTGAAAAAGATGACTTGTATCCATATTTACAAAGCCATCCTCAAAACTACACTCTTGTCTTTGAAGACAAGCATTATCAATTATATCAAACAAACAAAGAGTAGAACGGTTTATTCGTTCTACTCTTCTTCATCAATAAATCCACTAGCTTTAAACTTGGAAATAATTTTATCTTTCTTTACTGAGCCAACAATTCTAGCTGCTGTAGTTTCCTCTTCACCATCTATATAAAAAATTACTGTTGGTGTAGAAGAAACACCAAGTTCATCCATTTGATCGGAAGTTAACTTATCTAAATTAATATATTTTACTTCAACTTGATAAGTAGAAGTAACATCCTCTAATTTTGGACGAAATTCTTTACATGCTGAACATTCACTACTCATTACCTCTAAAATGAAAGTTTCTTTATCTTCAATTAATTTCTTATACTCATCATAACTAATTTCATGTAAATAACTTTTAGAACATCCACTTACAAGTAAAACTAAAATTACAGCTAATAAACAGGCTAATTTCTTCATATTTCTTCACCCGTAAGTAGTATATCATAAAAGAAGCAAAAAATCTTTTAATTTTATAAAAAATGGGTTATAATGTTTAAAGAATAGGATCATAGGAGGGATGAATAGTGATATTAAGAAAGCCTTATGCATTCCTAATTAAGAACTTTAAAAAGATCAATATCATATTATTAATTCTTACCGTCTTTATCTATATTCGTAACATGTCAGCTTATGGATTCGTACGTGATTATGTAAATACAGCGGTCTATAACGAACTAATTGATTCTGTTAGTAACTATATCAATGCACTAAGTATCATCCCATTGTTTTTAACCATGATATCGAGTGCGATATTAGTTTATTTGTTGCGTTATAAAAATAAGCCATACTTTAGTTATGTGTTTATTTTAGTAGCTAATCTATACACGTTGATCGTATTTATTTACACCAATCATTATTTTACTTATAATACGGGTGTTTTTGATGTAGCCGCTGCAAGAATTGTACGAGACCTACTATTTATCTCCACATTACCATATTATGTGATGATGGTAGTGTTAACAGTTAGATCAATTGGTTTAGACTTAAAGAAATTTGGATTTAACGAAGATAAAGAAATTGCAGAAATCAATGAAGAAGATAGAGAAGAAGTAGAAGTTGAGTTTAATATTAATCGTGACTACTATATTCGAAAAATAAAAGGAGTATTTCGTAACTTCAAATATTTTTTCTTAGAACACAAATTCTCCCTTACTGGCATAATGATAATTGTTGTCCTAGTAGCAGGATATAATGTTTACCGTTATGTATATGTTGATCATAAAGTTTATGGAATGAATGAAGCAATTGATTCCAATGATTATCTACTAACAGTAAATAATACTTATTTGACGGATAAAGACTTTGCAGGTAATATCATTTCAAAAGATGGACAATATTATGTCATTCTAGATATCACAGTAGAAAACTCATTAAAGTCCAGTCGAAGCTTTGATACAGAGAAGTTTTACTTGTTTGTCGATAATCGTTACTACTTGCCAACTACGAAATATAATCAAAGTTTTGTCGATATTGGAAACCTATATGAAAAAGGGGAAATATTAAAAGGAAATGAAACCGAGAATTATCTTCTTGTTTACGAAATTGATAAACCAGAAAAAGATGCTAATTTCTTACTAGCTTACCAAGATTTGTTATCTAAAGATAAAAAAACAATTAAGATTAAAATAGAAATACGAGATATTAGTACCTTTAAGACAAAAGATAGTAAAAAATTAAATGAAGAAATGACTGTCCCAATTAATTTGGAAGAAGAAAAAGTATTTACTCTTGATGAATATGTCATTGCTGATAGTATGAAATATACTTATGAAAAATGTTATGTTCTAAATTGTCCGATCTATGAAGGAACGCTAACCGCACCAACTAATCGAACAATTCTAAGATTAAGAGGAGACTTTAATAAAGATAATGTAACCAGTTTTATTCAATTTTTACGAAAGTATGGAAAATTAAATTATCGAATTAATGGAGAAGAAAAAGAAGAAGATATAACAGTATATATGGATCGTAGTTACCGGGGAAAATATATTTATATCAATGCTCCAAGCGAAATAAAGAATGCTGAAGTGATCAATCTATCTTTTACAGTAAGAACATATCAATATCATTATCAAATAAAAGGGGAAGAATAAAATGAAAAAAGCGTTAAAAAAGAAAGAATTAAAAAGATTACTAATCATAGCGGGAATGGGTATCGTCTTAATTCTAATTGGTATTTTATCTTGGCAGTTTTATTTTTCAAAAATCTATATTTTTCATGAACAAGAAAATATATTTCTAGATGAAGTGAAAAAATACTATGAAATTAATCCAAGAAGATTACCAAAAGAGTTAGAAACAAGAGAAATAACTCTTCAAGATCTTTATGATGATGGTAAACTAGAAGCGCTATATGTACCTAAGACAGATAAAATGTGTGATACAAACAGTTGGGTAAGAGTATATCATAATGAAAATGGAGAATATGAATATTACGTTTATCTAAAGTGTGGTAAATATGAATCTAAAGTAGATAATGAAGGCCCTGAGATTGAATTAGAGGGAGAAGAAAGTGTAATTGTCAATGTTGGAGAAGAGTATTCTGACCCAGGTGTAAAAAGAGTCTACGATAAAGAAGATGGAGAAATCGATGTTTCTCAAGTAGATATAGATTCTTCAAAGCTAGATACTTCTAAAGTAGGAAGTTATAAAATTACTTATCGAGCAAGTGATAAGTTAAAAAACGAAACAACAGTAACCAGAACGGTAAACGTTGTAGCTAAGTTATACTCAGTAGCTAGAAATAATACCGATGCAAGTACTTTTTACCGAGGAATTGATGCAAATAACTATGTTCAATTCTCTGGAATGCTTTGGCGAATTGTAAAAGTCAATGAAGATAATAGTGTTAAAGTAGTCTTAGATAGTAATGCTGGTAATGTCATATGGGGAAAAGATAATACTAGCTATCAAGATTCCAATGTCTACAAATGGTTAAATGAATATTTTTACAATCATTTAACTAATCCTGAGAAATATATTGTTCAAGATGCTTCGTGGTGCAGTTCTAAAATTGAAGATAAAGAAAATATCCCAGCCGAATGTAATGGTACACCGGTAACAGCTCCTGTAGGTTTACTTACGATGTATGAATTTGCAAATACTATGGTAGATGGATATACATATATCAGTAATACAGGTTGGCTATTGGATACATTTGGTACAGATACAGCATGGCATACATTTATAAGTGCTTATCGTTCAGTAGCTACTGAAGCAAGTACTAGTTTATTAGGGGTAAAACCAGTTATTAATCTAAAAGATAATTTATATGTAGTAAGAGGAAATGGTACTGCAGAAGATCCATATAAACTAAATGATTATAATTACGGTAAAGAAAACGAAACAATTAATTCCCGTTTAGATGGAGAATATTTCAATTACTCAGGCTATGTATTTAGAAAAGCAGGAGAAGATAAAGATGGTAATGTCAAGATGGTAATGGCTGGCGTTATGAATAAGAGTGGAACCAATGATGCTCTAAAAATTGCTTATGCTACTCAAGATAAAAAGTTCAATGTGAATGAAGAAGGAAATGTTGGTTATATTTTAAATAATGATCTCCTATTGTATATAAGTGATAAATATCTAGTTAAACATGATTTTGAAGTACCAATCTATGAAGCTAGTAAAAATTACGATGAGCTAGAAACTTATACAGTTGACGCTTATATATCGTTACCAGCAAGCTATGATTTGTTCTCGACAGACAGTAACTTTTATTATAGCGATGTCAATTATTTACTAGTAGACTATGTTGGAGAAAATGTTATGTTTATTAATCCAGGTAACGCAATGCCATTCATTTTGGACCAATCAGTTTGGAAAGATAATGGTGTAAAAGCAGTTATTTACCTAAAAGGAGACGTCAAAATCTCATCAGGAAACGGAACTGCTAATAGCCCATATTTTATAAAGTAAGTAGGGAGGAAGTAAAATGAGAGCGAAAAAGAAAAGAAACAAAAAAAATAGTCTCGTTATCTTAGGAATAGTAGTAATTGTACTGTTAGCGATAGCAATTGTAGTATTTGCCTTTAATACAAATAAAAACAAAAAAAACGATACAGAATATTATCATCCGGAATCGCGCTACGAGAAAGCGGCATCAACGATTATTGAGGGAACCGAGACTAAGGGATGGATTATGGTACAAGGAACAAATGTTGATTATCCTGTTGTACTAGAAAAAGAGATAGTTAAAGGAGTTAAAGAATATGCCTGGGTATCTGATGATTATATCGAAGGCGAAACAAGAATGGCGATCTATGGACATAATATTCAGAATGTATCGAGTGAGCCATTAATTACAGATCCTGATCATCTTCGCTTTGAACAGTTAATGTCATTTGCTTACGAAGATTTTGCAAAAGAGAATCTTTACATCCAGTATAGTCATGATGGCGTAGATGAATTATATAAAATTTATGCTATCGGTTTTTATGATACTAATGATGATAACGGTCTTTCTTATCACCATACAATTCAAGCAGATAGAATTAATGAATACATCGAAACAGTAAAGGAAAATAGTATTTATGACTATGATGTTGAAGTCAATAATAGTGATGAATTACTATCATTAATTACCTGCACTAGATTTTTTGGTGCCAATGAATTAAACAATTTTAAGATTGATGCTAGAAAGGTAAGAGATGGAGAAAAAATCGAAAAATATTCTGTGCAAAGCAATAAGAACTATGATATACTAGATCTAGAATAGGAGTGTTGAGTAAGAATGATAGAAAAAAATAGACCAATTAAATTATTTTTGTTTCTTCTATTAGTCTCTATTTTCTCTGTGTTTTCCTATGACCAAGTATTTGCATTAAGAGGAACCTTATATAATGGTAAAATTTTTAATGTTACTAGTGCAGGAAGTAAAATACAGGAAAGAGATCTTGGAAATATCAGCTACCAGAAATTTATCAGTGGATGTGCCAAATTTTTGCCTGGTGTGATTGAAAAACCTTTTTCACCTAAACCTGTAGATAAATCATTATGTACTCCAGGCTATGAATTTCAAGGAACATTAACCGGAAAAGGTGGTCGTTATGATGAGTCTACAGGAACGATTATCGATTGCCCAGAAGCTGATGGAATAACTTCTGAGGATCTGATAGCTATACAATCTACTATTAAAATTCAAAATGTCGGCGGAAATCAATTTAGAGTAAGTTTTGATTTTGATACCAGTAAATTTGAAATGCGCTTACTTAGAAAAGATTATGAAGCGGATGGATCATTTACATTTAATACATCAGGAGATGTCGGAACTTATACAGTAGTAAATGGTAATTCCTTTACTATCAATGCCGGTGAAAGTTTTTATGTAGAGTTCTATGCAAAAAACGGAATTTGCCAAGGAGCTTATCTTTCTTATGTCCGCGATTTTGCCCCTAATTATCAAGCCAATCCAGTACTAAGTTATACTTATGATAATGGTACTAATATATGCGAAAAATTAAAAAATGATTACAAATCTGATGTAATCGCAACTGGAAAAGTACCATACTGTTATCAAAATTATATTAATCTTGGAACAGAATATCCTTCACGAGAAGAAGTTCTTGCCCAAGTAGCTGAAGTAGAGCAGATTAAGGCTCTAGCTAATTCAGTGACAAGTAGTGATACAGTAAGAAAGTGTAGTTTCTTAAGTCCACAAGTTAGTAATAATACTACGAAAACGACTAGTGAAAGTGGAGAAGCTGGTCAAAAAAATAGTTACAAAACAAGTACGATGGGTATTTTAACAGAAACACAAAACAATAAATGGTTTCAAGCTCAATGTACTGAATACTTAGAAATTTATTATGACGATCCTAAAGCAGTAAATGCTGGGGCAGGATTCTCATATACAACAATTTTAAAAATAAAAAGAGTATGTCAACCACTTCAAATTGCTACTCCTAGGAAAAAACCAAAATGTGCTTATGAACCTTCATGTTGGGGAGTACACCATAGTGGTGATAAAGTGGCTGGACCAAATGAGGAATTCGATAGTTGTGTAAACACTTGTGATGGTGGCGAATATACGCAAGATTGTATCGATAGTTGCTATCAAGAAGTATATGGCGATGAAGAAGTGAAGACATTAACTTACACTGACAAATATCCTAGTACAGGAATGGTAAACTATAGCCAAAAGGGAATTGTTAGAGTAAGAACTGGTGGATATACGACAGAGCCAAATTGTACGCCAGGTGTAACACAATTAGCTAACGGGAAAATATTAGCTAACTGTTCAAAATTAATTAATAACTCTGGATGTACAGCTGACCATGAAGGTGGAGAACCACAGTGTTATCTAGAATTTGGAACAAAGGTACAATTTGCCAATAGTTGTAATGGTACAGATTATTGTTATGAAGTATATGCAAGCAGCCCAGATTGTTCAATCGATCCTGAAAAAGAATATTATGAAGATGTTCAAGCAGCATTAAGTGAATATAGAACAGTTATGAATTTAATCTCTAAAGAAGGAGAATATAAAGACGAAACAATTTATACTGGGGTCTATGATCACTATGCAGATAAGCAAGTAGATTTACCTACATATAAAACGATTACCAATGATATTCAACATACAGAAGCTGAGGTAAGAAAAGTAGCTAACACAACTCAAGTTGATTCAAGAGGATATACAATTACTGAAGACGACTTAAAATATAACTTTATGATCTATACGGTAACTCGTACCGAAACAATCGAGTTAACTCAAGCCTATGTTTCAAGATCAACCAATCAAGATGGAACAACAGGAACTGTATATAGTGATGAAAGATTAGATTGTAATGATAAAGATAAAAATAATTTACTTTGCTTAGATTACTATGATGGTAATAATAAATGGTATACAAGTTTATTTGCTCCAGAAGTAAATAATTGGAGTAATTGGCCAGCTTATAATAGTAATCAGACAGATTATACGATAAATAACTATGATGAAAACATTGATGTAAGTCTTCAAAAACTAGGAAGTTGGAGCCAATGGAATGTAGATATCGACTGTATCTATGGTTTATACAATAACTTCTATAAATGTGCAAATGGACAACCACTAGTTTGTAATGAAGATGATATTTGTACATGTGGTATTCAGTATATCTTTAGAGAAATTGATCTAGATGATGCTTTTCCTAATGAACGTAATCCAAGATGGAATTGGCAAGGAACGATCAATACCAACAATCAAACAACTGGTGCAGCGAGAACGGAAGATACTTCACTCCTTAATTACCGTATCGACCCAGATAGTCTGATTGATGAAATTGAATCTAAAGGAGAGACAATCTATGATGTTACTTCAGATGCATCTGAAGTAGACTATGAATTTGTATTAACTCGAGAGAATCTTCGTAATATTAGAAACTACAACAAGAATGTAGAAGACCTTAATCAAGATGGAAGTAACAATTATCTAGATTATGACCAAGAATGCTATAATCAAACAGTCAATGGTAAAACGAGAAAGGTATGTACAAGTAGATTCTTGGATAACGAAGAATACATTACTTATGCAAGTCGCTCTGCTGGATACACACCAGAAGCAAGAAGAGATTTAGCTATTTGTAATAACGCTAGAAATTTACAATGTTACGATGTAACATCAGGAAGTTAGGAGGTAGAAAAAAATGAGTAAAGCGATGAGCCTAGTAGGAATTATCATGTTAGGTGTCCTAACCTTAGCCGTTGTTAATATTGTAACTAGTTATTCATCCGGTAATGATTTGGACTACTACCTATTAAATGAAACAACAAAAGCCGCAATGATCGACTCGGTAGACTTAGGGTACTACCGAGTTAGCGGCGGAATAATTCGTTGTGACAGAGAAAAGTTTTTAGAGAGCTTCGTTAGAAGATTCGCTGAAAGTGCTACTGCCGATACGGATTATAAAATTAGAATTTTAGATTTTAATGAAACACCACCTAAAGTAAGTATACAGGTAGGTTCAGGAACAGTAGCTACTTTCGCTGGTGAACAATTTGATATTGTCAATCGTATCGATGCTATCCTAGAAGTAAAATACGATGAAAATAGATTATTAGGCGAAGTAAACTAAAGAATAAAGAAGGGAGATTATAAAAATGAATAATGTAAAAACGGCGATAAGAAGATTCTTTACCAACAAAAATACTGTAACAATTATAGGTGTATTACTTGGTATTGTTATTCTATATGTTGGTTACAATTATCGTATCAATTCGCAAATCAATCCAACCTCAGTTCCATATGCTACTCAACGAATTAAACCAAAAACAAAAATTACGAGTGAAATGATCGGAACAATAGAGGTACCCCCAGCTATGTTAAAAGGAGATCCTATTATGGATTCTTCACAGATTGTCGGTCGCTATGCTAATGCCGATACTGTAATTCCACAAGGAAGTTTATTCTATAAAGGTAGTGTTGTAGAAAAAGATGAATTACCAGATTCAATTATCTATGACTATCCTGATGGTTATGTTCTTGTTAACATGTCTGTAAATACAACCAATACTTATGGTAACAAGATTTATCCAGGTAACTACATCGATATTTATCTAAAAATAGTAAAACAAGATTTCGTTACTGACTCAGCAGGAAATACAACTACTCAACAAACAGAAGATAAAATAATGATTGGTAAATTATTAGAAAATGTTCAAGTAATTGATGTATTAGATTCTAATGGTGCATCTGTATTTGAAGATTTAGAAGATATCAAAACACCAGCTCAAATTATCTTTGCAGTTCCAGAAGAATACCACATCTTATTAAGAAAAACAATGTATTTAAGAACATATGAAGCAACATTAATTCCAGTACCAACTAACGAAGGAGAAAAGAAAAATCCAGGAGAAGTTGCGATTGCCAATAATGAATTAAAAGACTTCATTAATCAAATCACTGTTTGGACAGAAGATAATAGCGGAGATATTACAAATACTACAGAATAAAAAGGGAATTTGGAATAGGGCAACCTATTCCAAATCTTCTAGTAAAGGAGAAGGCTAATGAGAGAAAATTTATTTGAACAACTAGAATTTGGTGCTTTTCGCCAATTTATCGAAAATGATGATATCACAGATATTTCTTATACGAATAATGGCCAGATTTGGGTTAGATCACTGACAAAGGGAGCTTACCGCGTCGAGAATCACTCGATAACCAATGCAGATGTGGAAAAACTAGCCTTCCAATGTTCCAACGTAATGGGAACGACCTTTAACAACGCCAGTCCCTTTCTTGATGCTGAAAGCCCAGAATTACGTATGAACTTTGTTCATGAATCGATTGCTACTAATGGAATCGCACTAGTTATTCGTAAAACTCCAGCTAAGATTAGATTAAAAGAAGAAAACTTATTGAAAGAGGATTATATTACTAAAGATATCCACGACTTTTTAATTCAATGCGTACATGGACATTGTAATATCATGGTCTGTGGAGAGACTGGTTCCGGAAAAACAGAGTTTGTTAAATACTTAGCTTCCCATACTAAAGAAAACGAAAAGATAATTACTATCGAGGATACATTGGAGTTACACTTGGATAAAATTTATCCAACAAGAGATATTGTGGCAATGAAAACCAATAATATTGCTTCATATAGTGATGTACTAGTTACCTGTATGAGACAGAATCCAAAGTGGATTTTGCTTTCCGAGGTACGTAGTGCTGAAGCAGTAAGTGCAGTTCGAAACTCTATTTCTTCAGGACACAATATTTTGTCAACTATCCACTCAGATAAGGCATCAGCTATTCCTCATCGTATGTATTCGTTAATGGAAAGCCAATTAGATGTTGATCAATTTTTAAATACGATTTATCGTTACATCCAACTTGGTGTTCATATTAAAGCTTACTATAGTAAGAAGTATGGAAAATTTCATCGTGAAATAGACGAGATCACGGAATTTTATATTGATGAAGAAACAAATAAACCAATATATCGAGTTCTTTATCAAAAAACAATGGGTGGAAAAATTACTAAAGTAAAACCAAGTGACCACTTAATCAATTATTTACTTGCGCAAAATATTGATGTAGAAAATATGAATTTTGATGATGAAGATCAAGATAGTGGGTTGTCTTTTGAAGACGCAATGGAAGGTACACAGGAGAAAAAAGAACCGGAAACTTTAACGGCTGACAATCAGTCGACTCCAGAAGCAACAACTGTTCCACCACAAGCAGTGAATAAGCCAACTGTACAAGGAATGGTTAATCCACTTCCTACAACAACCGCTCCTGTTTCAAATATAAATGCAGAGCCAAGAATGGGATCAGTAGCGGCAAATCCAAACCCACAGTCTTCTTTTCAAACACAAAGTCCAACCCCACCTATACCTACTCAAGAGCCAAGGGTGGCTCCATCAATACCTATAGTAAATACTACTGTCAATAAAGAACCAACGCCTAATACAACTTTAAATCCTATGGGTTCAATCCCAAATAACAATGTTTCTTCTAATCAAACACCAAATTCAAGTCCAATACCTAATGTCCCTCCAAGTCCGATACCTCAAGTTAATAATATGGCATCAGGAATGGGACCACAAATTATTGACTTCGGATCTATTTCAAACAATAATGAGCCAGGTTCTTCGAATGGAACATTGAGCTAAAAGGTGGTGAAAATATGGAATTAATCATTCTTCTTATAATAGCGATATTTGTTATGATGTATCGTTCTTATAAGGGTCAAAATGTCTATAAGTTTGTGACAGAACAAGCAGCAGTAGTATACGATAAATTTGCTCCTTATTCTTTTAAAGTAGTAAGAGAAAAGACAAAAGAATTAGGACAAGAATATACGGTTAAACAATATGCAGTTCAGATTGCTACTTTCGCAATTTTTGCAGCAGTAATCTCTTATATGTATTTCTATAATATTTTGGTATCCATCATCTATGTAATTTTGGCAATATCTGTAATCCCATATTTAGCTTTCTTACGTTGTAAGAGAGTATATAGTGAATATATTTTTGAACAAGTTCAAATTTATACAACGAATACCATTATGGAATTTGCCACTACCCAAAGCTTCGTAAAAGCTTTAGAGGGTGTTGCTGCTTCTGGTGTATTGGAAGAACCAGTCTTGAGTGATGTAAACATGATGATTTCTCTTGCTTACCAAAATGGTTCTATCGATGAGTCTATCGAGTTCATGTCTAGTAAATACCCATATTACATTGTAAAAAATATGCATCAGTTATTTTTACAGATTACAAAAGAAGGTGCGAAAGATTCAGGAGAATCACTAGAAAATATGCAATTGGATATCGATATGCTAGTAGAAAGTGTTTATCGTGATAGAATGGATAGAGCAAGCTTTCATAAGAGCTTTCTAAAATATGGAGTTATGCTGTACTTATTAGTCATGCTAGTACAATATTTATTAGGTAGAGATACTTATATATCGATTTTATCTAATCCATTTATGCTAGTAATATTACATGCTGTGTTATTAGTCAATAGTTATTTTCTTCTTAAAGGAGAAAAATATTATAACGAGAATGTAGGTGCTGAATAATATGGAAGTAGTTCTATGTGGAGCAATCGTTTTAGCTGTATTATTGTATAATAATGTAGTAGATGGAAAACAATTTTTTAAAGACAATGAAGCCACGTTTAACATGTTAAAAGAAGATGATTTTGAATTCTTAGTTGCTGCTAAATATGGAGATAAAGTAGATCCTAATGCTTTATATAATAAGCGTTTAAAAGAAGGATTTATTGCCATTGTAGCTTTCTTAGTCATTTTCTTATCTGAATTAAATACGATAAATATTGTATTATCAATTGTAGTAGGGTATTTAGTATTTAAATCACGTTATAATAATTTAAAAAAGTTTTATAAGAAACATTTACATGATATTGATGTCATGTTGCCATATTATTTAAAGGGATTAGAAATTCTAATTCAACACTATACTGTACCAGTTGCGATTGCTAAATCGATCGAAGAAGCACCAGATATTTTTAAACCAGGTCTTAGAGATTTGATTGCTAAAATCGATGCTGGTGACTCTAGTATAGATCCTTATATGGACTTTGCTAATGAATATCCTGTTAGAGATTCAATGCGTATGATGAGACTTTTATATCGTTTAGGACTTGGTTCTCAAGAAAGAAAACAAGAACGTTTATTGATGTTTTCTAGAACAGTTTCTAACTTACAAGCGAAAGCTCGTGATCAAAAATATAAAGAACGTTTAAGTTATATGGAAAGCCAAACCATGATCATGTTGGTAGCAACAGGTGGTGGAGTTATGGTACTTATCTTGATAGCAATGATTTACATGTTCTCAAGTATTTAATTTAAAAATATTGGATCATAAAAAATTATATGTTATAATGAAAATAAGGAGGAGATAGGAAAATGAAAGAAGCAACGGGAGAATTAAATATGACAGTTGTAACAATTATTGCCATTGGCGCAATTGTAGCATTTTTCTGGTTCATGTGGCCACAAATTAAGAATGCCATAACTGATCAATGGGATAATATTAGTAATACCGATAATGTACAAGTAGAATAGAACTAACGAAAAGAAGAATAGAGTGGTGATAGTGTGAAAGATGCAATCAGTGGAGCAATGTCTCTTCAAATTATAGTAATATTTATGTTGATAGTAAATGGCTATCTTGCTTTTTCTGTAAACTATACAAAAGCTTTTCGAGTAAAGAATGAAATTATTAGTATTATCGAAAAGAATGAAGGTTTAATGAATGCTAATGGTGTAAACAATAATGCTGCGACTCAAATCGTACAGTATATGAAGAGTGTAAATTACCACTTGCATCATCAAGGATATAGTACTTGGTGTAAGAATAATGGTTATGAAGTGTTTGAATCAGAAGTGGGAAATTTTTGCTATAAGCATGAAAAGGTAGATGTTACCGGAGATACAGAAGCTAGTAATAAGTATCAAGGTTCTTACTATTCGATAGCAACATTCGTCGATATGGATATTCCTATTATCAATAAACTATTACCAGTAACAGCGGGATTATTTAGAGTAGAAGGAGAAACTTCATTGATCTTCTCATCTGGAAACAACTCAGAAACAGGCGGAAGTTCAACTGGAGGAGCTATCGTAGATCCATCCTAGAAAAAAAGAGAAGAAAGGTGATTTAGATGAATGTAATCATATCTAATGAAAGGCAGGCTGAGCTTGCCAATTTAGATATAGAAGTAATCAAGTCCATTCATGGTGTTTTTGATGCCGATGAATTAGTAAGTATGTTCAGTAATTTCTTCTATGGAAGAATGATACTGGATTTAACAGCGTTAAAAAACTATCAGGATATTCGTAATCTCCAGAAACTTTCGATGGCATTAGATGTAGAAAAAATCATTATTCTTTTACCAGATACACCGGAATGTTTAGCTCCTCAGTTTTTATCCAGATTAATTTCGATGGGAATCTATAATTTTACTACGAATTTAGATGGTGTTAATTACTTACTCACTAATCCTAATACTTACCGGGATGTTGCTCATCTTCACCAACTCGATGTTGGTGGAGGTACCGGTGGAGTAGCACCAATGGCTCCAGTAGCACCAAGTGGTGATGGGGCAATGGTGGTAAATAATATCGTAAATGGTGGGGCCTTTATTTTGGGAATAAAAAACCTAACCGACCATGCTGGTGCGACAATGCTCACTTATTTGTTAAAGAAAGAATTAGAAAATTTAGGAAAAAGAGTTGTTGCTATTGAGGTAGGTAGAAGAGATTTCATCTATATCAATGATAAGAGCTTAATTTCTTTAACAAAAGATAGTTTAGCACCAGAATTATTGAAACATCGTGATGCTGCTGTTATCTTAGTGGATTTGAACAGCGATGGAAACATTGATTTATGTAGCGATGTGATTTACTTAGTAGAACCATCCACAATAAAATTAAATAAATTAATTCGACGTGATCGAAGAGTATTTGATAATTTGCGTGGGAAAAAAATTGTTCTTTCAAAGAGTTTATTAACATCACAAGATATTGCTGAATTTGAATATGAAGCAAGAACCAAAGTGTTCTTTAACTTACCACCTTTAGATGAAAGAGCCAACAATTCTGAAGTATTAACCGATTTATTAAATCGCTTAGGAATTAGTACCTATAGTGCTGGCTAAGGGAAGTAATTAAGAGTACATCTATGTAAAAATTCGTAAATAATTATTGACTATATGAGCAAATTGATATATGATTGACATATATTAAGAGGAGGAATTACGATGTTTGATTTAGTGCAAATCTTAGCAAATTGTCCTGAAGACTTAGAACCAATTTTTAGATTTCTAAAATACGGGATTTATCCTATTATTCAAATTGGTATCCCTATTATTTTAATTATTATGGGATCTATCGATTTAGGTAAAGCTGTTATGTCAAGTGATGATAAAGAAATAAAAGGAGCTACTAGCAAATTAATTAAACGTGCGATTGCAGCTGTGGCAGTATTCTTTGTAACAACAATCGTTTCATTGTTAATGGGAATGTTTGGTACAGCTAATACTGGTATTTCGACAAGTACCGAGGGTAGCGCTAACTGGTCTGATTGTTGGAAGGATCTATAAAATAGAAATAACAATAAGGTGAATTTCAAAAGTAAATTGTAAATCCACCAATAAAAGAGAAAGTGCAGAT
>UQRY01000027.1 GCA_900543675.1 uncultured Mycoplasmatota bacterium | reverse complement strand
ATTACTGACTTATATTTATATAAATTTTTATCAGTCATTTCGTTTAACACAACCTTATAAAAACAAAAAATCAATCATTTTTGACTGATTTCTCTATCAAAAGTTCGAGCTTTTCGAATAAATTTCTAAAATGGTGGGTGGTATAGGACTCGAACCTATGACCTCTTGCACGTCAAGCAAGCACTCTAACCAACTGAGCTAATCACCCATATGGTGTGAAGAAGGAGACTTGAACTCCCACAGCCGTAAGGCCACTACCCCCTCAAAGTAGCGCGTCTACCATTCCGCCATCCTCACAGATAAATTTATTATACCGTATTTCCTTCATTATGAAAATACTAAAATAATAGATTTATCATTCACTATACTGACTAGTAACTCCAAAATACGCTTCTAAAGTTATCCAATTACCATCATTATATAATTTTTTGGCTAACTCTTCACCTACATAACGAAAATGCCATGGTTCATAGACATAACCTGTCTCATTAGTTTTACCTTTAGGATAACGCAAAATAAACCCGTATTCATAAGCATGCTCATTTAACCATTTACCCTCTTTGGTATTCGCAAAAGAAGATTCTAAACTATTTAAATCAAAAGCTAATCCACTTTGATGTTCAGAATGACCTGGACGTGCTGAATATGTATCCGCTTCACTCTTTCCATCACGTTGAACATAATTGTGATAAATGGTATCTTGTCGGCTATAAGAACGATAACCACTAATAATAGAAAGAGTTATCCCATCTTTAGTAGCTGCATTTTTCATTTTTTGAAAAGCAGTAGACACTTCATCCGTTAAGCCATTTCCATAACTAGACGGTAACGAATAAGTCTTATTGACTATCAAAACCCCATCAATATACGTAACACCATTTTCTACTACAATAGAATATCCATTAGCAGTTCTCATGGTATTATCCTCCTCTACTTTTAAAATAAATTTATTTTTAGTCTCATTTCCCGATGAATCCTTAGCTACATAATAAAGCGTATACTCTCCTTCTTGATCAAAAGAATATTCACCATCAACAGAAACTTTAACATCTAAATCAACATTATCAGAAGCAGTTACATTTGCCAATAGATCAATAGGCGTTCCTACCGTAGTTGACAACTCTTCCGAAAAAGAAATAACTGGCGCAGTATAATCGCGTACAATCAGCTCAAAAGAACTAGTTTTAACATGTCCCAAAGAATTTTTGCACTGAACTTCTATATCTTTTTTTCCAAGTGAAGAAGTATCTACTATTCTATCAGGATCTAAAAGTTCACCACTAGAACAAGAAGCAATATCAGAAAGTTTTACTGCCTGATTAACGCCTACTTCCTTAATCTCTAAATGAACATCTCCTAAAGAAAAATACGAAATAAGTCCAATAATGATAATCACAATAATACTAGTAAAAGCAATAAAATAAATAACCCTTTTTTTTCTAATTTTCTTTCTTTTCATCATTATCCTCACAACCCAATTTATTTCATTTAAAAAAATTATTTATATACCTTTGATAAGTTAGAATTAGAATGCTGTAATTCATAAGTGTTAAGAAACATTGCCATTTCTTCTAACGACTCACAACCTTTAGCTCCATTTCTGATTAAATCTTTTTCTATTTTTAAGAAATTTTTTTGAAGAACGATACTAAAGGTTTTTCCATTTCTCTCTGGAAGTACACAAAATATTGTTCTATCAGAACGTTTATTACTATCATCAGCCACTTCAAAAATACTATATATTCCTGTCATTTCTGGCGTTAAAACATATAGGCAAAAATCATCATTCGCTTTATGCCAATCTTCATTTATTTGTGCTTCTTCATTCCAATCATCTACAACTGGATTAAAAGCCTTAACTTTATCCTGATCAAGCATAGTTAATAACTCATCTCTTCAAGTTGATTGATTACAAGTTCCACCTAAAAATACAGATATCATATTTCTACCTCTTTCATTTCTTCATTCTAAGTATATCACGAACTAGCAAAAGAAAAAAGATAAACTAAAAATTAAAAAATCAGCCATGTTTCAGACTGAATTTATATAAATATTCGAAAATTTCGAATCAATTTCTAAAATGGTGCCGAATGACATAGTCGAAATGTCCTCTGACCCTTACCAAGGGCCTGTTTTACCGCTAAACTAAATCGGCATAATCCTATTATAACATAATAAAAAAAGAAGTAAAACATTTTTTTATCTTACTTCGAAAAACCTTTAAATATTTCTTTCACGCCATGCTTTTTGTTTACTGATTCAGCATTATAAATCGTTCTAGAAATTACCATACTATTCTTCTTTCTAAATTCACGATTTAAATATTCATAGTAAGTACCAGGCGTAATAATTCCAGACATTTTTAACAAATCTGATCCACTCTTGCCAATAATACTATCCGCTAACAAACAACAATTTACCCCTAATACAAAATAATTCTTAAACCTACCTTCAGGAAATTTATAAAATTTCGCCTTCGTTGCCATATACAAACAACTAGCATAATCCTTATACTTTTGTTTACTAACCTTCTTATTCTTCTGTAAGGCAACTTCATAAGGAGAATACCACTCAACCAATTGATCAAAAAGAGAATTTAAATATTTTTCAATATTCTTTTTCTGCGCATCAGTCAACCGCAATCCAAAACCAAACAAAGTCTTTTTACTATGTGAAATACAAAAAGGAATATAATCTTCTTTCTTAGCAGTAAATACTACCCCATCCCCAATCATTGTGAAAAAACGCATAGAAGCATCATCATAGTTTCCGTAAGAAATCACTCGTCCTTGATACCAAATATCGACATGTCCTAACCGATTAAACCCATTCTTAGAAGCATGAACAAAGATCTCCATATCTGGAGTTTCACTCGACTTTTTCTCTTCATAAATAAATGGCTTATCATATTGTTCTTTATCCAAAAAATAATTAATCTCATTTAATACTTGATAAGGGATAACCATTTCAACTAAAACTGGTAAAGTAAATCGTAACTTCCTAGTAATTTTTCTCTTTACTCTACGAGGTAAAACCGCACTAATAAAATCAAAAAGATAAGTAACCCCTAGTAAAATAATATAAATTCCTAAAAAGATTAATAAATAAGAAAGATTTTTTAACGGCGAACATAAAAAAGGAATACCAAAGCCAACATAAAAAACACCCGCTAGTAATTCTTTGATCCGCCCATTGGCTCGTTCCTTTCTCATAATAAAATAAATAATAAACTTAATTACCCCATTCATTAAGAAATAAATTCCAAAAAGAATAGGTAAAACAGAAAGAGGAATAGCAGGAACAATAGAAAATAAAAAACAAAATAACAAATTGATAAAACTACGCGTAAAAGTAATTTTCTTTTCATTATTTTCTTGGCGAACGAAAAAATAACGAATAAATTGAACAACCCCTAAAATTAATAATACACTAATAAAAAGATGAACAACATGAATATAAAGTTGATCAGAACCAACTACCATTAAAATTCCCAAAACAATAAGAGAAATGGCAGCGACCAAAGAACTAGTCGAATTATATAATTTATCACTTTTAAGCATACATCTACTTCCTTTACTATTCATGATGATTAGAAAAAAAGAATATTAGAGAATCTCTAATACAAATTCAAAAATTAATACATAGTGGAAACGAATTTTTTCGTTCGAATAAATATCCTTTTAGGATAAGTAACGAGCTGATTAGGATTAATTCCAACATAACGAGGAAGTTCTAACGGATGACGGAAAACCTCTAAAGATACTACTTTATCCGCTATCGTCACTAACCACCCCTCTATATAACGTGGCGGGATAAGATTAAGTGGAAACATATGACGTCTAATGATATTATCTACTTTTTTGTTCATATATTGGGGAAAAACTTGATAAGAATTAAGACAAGCTATTTTAGCATGAGCAAAACCATGCATTTTAAAAATATTTAAAGTCTTATGTTTTTGTTCACGCCATGGATGTAAATAAAAATCATGTAATAAGCCACCAATAATCACATCATCAACTGAAATAGAAATGTACTTTTCTAAAAATGTAGCCATTCGATAAGCAACATAAGATACACGTAAAGAATGCGCGTAGACTGAATCCTGATGATGTAAAAAGGTTCTACGACGTTGAAATTCTTTATTTCTTAAAATTCCTTCTGCTACCTGATAATATCTTTTATCTTGATAAACTTGGTTCATTTCACCCTCCTAAAATGATTTAACACGCATCACTACAAGCAATAACTAAACTGAGTTTATCCATTAACTCCTCTTTGAATTCTGAAACTTGTTCAGCTGGAATAATAGAAAAACTAGGGGAATCCAAAAGTGAAGTTCCTACTAGAGTATCAATTATTTTACCATCCTTAATCATAAGAATTGTTGGTACAGAAATTTCCATATTAGAAAGTTCTTGAGTAATATTCTCTCTCTGAACAAATTCAGAATAGGGCTTACCAATTTCCTTCTCAGAAACAGGAATATAATAAATCTGTTCCAAACCAATTTCCCAAGCTGCATCAATTAAAATAGGAACAAAGCTACGACAAGGGGAAAAAGTAGCCATTCCTAAAAAAAATACTCCGGTTTTCCCATCTAGAAATTCTTCCAATTCATCATAAGAACTATATTCAATCTCTACTTCATTCTCTATAGATACTTCATAATAAGGATTTCCATCTTCATCATTTTTTCCATTCAAGCTTTCATATTCTTGAACAAATTTTTGACTATCTTCTTGTTGATTAGAACTATCTATAGAAAACAAATTAGTAAAAGCACCAACAATCAAAATAAATACCAAAACAAGAATAACGATAATGACAGATAACGGCAACTTCTTTTTCCTTTTACTGTTATCTTTAGAGGAAATACTCTCTATCTTCGCTTCACGAATAACTTCCCCTTTCTTTTTTTTCACTAAATCTTCTTTTCTTGCCATACGCCCTCCATCATGAATAAAATTGTACAATAATTAAGAATATCTGTCAAACATAGAAAAAAGAGGTTTCCCTCTTAACGAATCTGATATAAATCTTTCGCTCTTTTTCTATTTTCATCATTAAAGCCAACTAGTAAAGCTGGATTTTTAGTAACGATAAAGTCCATTACCTCTTCCATCATTGCCTTTGACTTCATAATTCCTTCTAAGCTAGCTACAGTATAACGTTCTTTCTTCTTCGTCCAAAGAACAAGACTACGTGAAGTAGTAATTCCGTATTGTTTCAACTGATAAGGATAAACCCAAGCAAGATCTTCATAAGGAACTACCGTTAAACCATGATTCAATCCAACAATATAATTTTCTGTCAAATACAAT
Source organism: uncultured Mycoplasmatota bacterium (assembly GCA_900543675.1). Classification (GTDB taxonomy): domain Bacteria; phylum Bacillota_I; class Bacilli_A; order RF39; family UBA660; genus Alloscybalousia. The sequence continues at coordinate 18,675 of UQRY01000027.1, read as the reverse complement.
CTAGACTTTTTATAAGTTTTAACATCTTCACTTTCTAATTCTTTAAAAATACGATTCCATTCTCTTTCAGAATAATGCTTCCACATTTTTTTGAATTTTTTACGATAAGCAATAAACATTGTTAAGAAAATAATTCCTAAAACCGTGAATAATACGCCAAAGAAAACTTGTAAGGTAGAATTATGCAAATCAGCAGTAGTATCAATATACAAAGTACTAAGATAAGACTGATAATTAGCCGCTGTTAAGAATTCTTCCCCTACCATCTCGTTATATCCAGAGATCGCTAGATCGATAACATCATTCGGTAAAGCTTTTGTCATACCACGAATCGTAATTGGATTCTCATGAATATCTTCTTGGCTCAATTTTTGATAAGTAGCATAATCAAGAAAAGCAACATTTAAATAATTATCACTCCAAACAAAGTAATATTTATCTGATGTCTTACTACTATCATATTCAGCAAATACACTAGGTACCTCTGTAACTTTTAATTCCACATACTCACCACTTGTAGCATGTCCAGCCGCAACCTGTTCTGTAAAATTAACAGCATCTCCCATTTCTTCTGTTTCAATCATATACGCCCAAATATAGAAAGGAATAGCCAATAAGAAAAGAACAATAGCAACTAATAAATAACGATTAATCAAAGAAACTGCCGTTTTAATCTTCTGAGATTTAATATTTTTCATAAACTCCCTCCAACCTATCATGAAAAAAGTATAACATAAAATCTAAAAAAATAAAATACTTCTTCTAAGAATGAACAACGAAAAACAATTATTTTTCTTCGAAGGTAATAATTTCTTGGTAAATTTCTTGAACCTCTAAAGCAATTGTTTTATCTTCGTAATAAGCTTCTAAAATTGGAAGGATATTCTTCTTTCTAGTCTTAGCCTCTTTTTCAATAATTTTATCCAACTTCTGAATCGCTAAGCGAATACTTTCTCGGTCTTGGATTTCTACTCGAGAAGGAATCTGCATAATTCCCATCTTAGTTTCTTTACCTGTAAAACGATAAACAATTCGATCTAACTTACGATAAAAAGAGGGACGTTGATAATTTGCATAAATCATCATGGCATAAAATAATGGTAAATATTCCTTCTTCTTCATTTTTATTTCTTGATGATACTGAGTTTTTAACTTAACATATTGAACAAGAATATACTGTTTTTTCTTGTGAGGGAAAGTTTTCTTTTGTTCCTTTACTTGAATATGAATATGATTTTTCAAAGTAAAATACAAGAAAACAATAATTAAAAACCAAACCATAAGTTTCATTTCTTGAGCCGTAGGAAAAACAGAATCTACTTCTAGAATAAACATTTTATTAACAAAATATCCCAGTACAATAGAAACTACATAAATTTGCGTATAATAACTAGTATTCATCAATTCATCTTGACGTAAGACTGATCTAACGTAATAAATACGAATAAGAAGTTCAAATAAAATAATGAAAAATAAATTGTCTAACGCAATTGGTAAAGATAACGACGTAATCAATCCCGCTAATAATACGATATAGATAACCGGTATAATAGCATGAACAATATTATTTTCTTCTTCACTCTTATCCAAATAATTAAGAATAAAGAAAAGAATTAAACCAAAAAAGAAATAAAAAATAAGATCGAGTAGATTCATAATAACCCCCTAAAAATCAGTGTTATTATACAATACATATCGAAAAAAAGCAAATATCTAGCTGTTTATTTGAATAAGCATAGATAAAGTTTAGCACCTAGTACCTGTAACATAGGGGCACGATAAATAAACTTGTTCGAATGAGATAAACTAGCAGACACCATTTTTTTCTCAATACTAGCCAAACTTTTCTTACCAAAGAATTGAAAAAAAGCACGTTGTTTGTTTCTTATTTCAGGATAAAAGGAAGAAAAATAGGCTTGTTCTTTAAGATATTTTTCTTGGTTATCAATCATTACTTCATTAAATCCAGTCCAATAAATACCTGGCTCAACTAATTTAATGCTAATATCAATCCCAAGCATCTTTACCTCTCTTCTAAGCGCTGTAGCAAATGTAATTAAAGATGCTTTTGTTGCGGAATAAGAACTCATAAAAGGAATAGGCACGATACCAGCTAAAGAAGAAATAATTACGACTTTACCACTCTTTTTCTTAAGAAATAGTGAAGCAGCATAAAGTTGAATCAACTCAATAGTAGAAAATACATTGACTTCAAAATTATACCGAATAGCATCAACAGACAAATCTAGTAAAGCTCCACCTACTCCAAGAGCAGCATTGTTAATTAAACAATCGATATCTAAATCAAAAATCTGATGACGACTTTTCGCATCAGTTATATCAAATGCCAAAACAGAAATTCTCTCTTCTAAACCATAAGAGTGAACCTTTTCTAAAGAAGGCTTAACTTGGTTTTCCCTATGAACGCCAATATATACATAATGGCCTAATTTCGCCAATCTTACTGCCGTTGAAAAACCTATTCCCGAAGCAGCTCCTGTAATAAAAATTTTCACTTTACATCACCATTATTAATATGGAAAAAAATAAAGAAATGATTATAAAAATCATTTCTTAAATAACAATCTAGTTAAAAAGTCTTTTTTCTTTAATAAAGTAGGAAACTTCATTTCTGGATTAGCACATCGAATAGACGTTCCCAAAAGAGTATAAATGGAACCAAAACTAAGTTTATATAACGACTTATCATAACGTTTATCTACTAAAATAACTGGAACTGATCCTGAAAAATTAACTAAACCAATTCGATTACCAAGCGATAACTCTTTTTTTATTCCAAATAAAGAGGAAACAATTAGGGTATATTTTTCCCAACATAATCCTTTGACCATCGCTAAATTCTGATCGATTTGACTTAATTTAGCTTGAAGTTCTTCAACAGAAATAGCTTGATCAATACGATGATTAATCACAATAACTTGATAATTAGGATCATTAATAATCGCACTCATTTTCTCCTGAGAAAATAATATGCCATTATCAGTTACAGCAAATTTCACCTTATCATTAGGAGCTTTCATCGTCAAACCATTAGCCATATAATAAATTAAATTAATATTTTCTTGATCAGCTAAAACTAAAGCCGTCAATCCAGCCTGTTCTAAAGCCTTTGCCATTGAAGTTTCAGAACTTAATGGTTCATAAAGATAAGGAATTTGCATGGTAGTTCTAAGTGGGAATAAAGATTGAAAACGAAGAGTTTGCGTATTGACAGAATGCGTAATAGACATTGGAGGATTACTGATCAACTGAAGCAAGCGATCACAGACAATTCCCTCGTAATTAAAAATAAAAATCATATCATTATCATGTAAAGAAAAACCTTCAGTTACACAAAATCCTTTTACCTCTCGAGGAACAATTTTCATTCCCCATAACGTTTCTAATTTTTTATCCAACTCATTCCACCGTTCTCCCGTTCCTCGGAAAAACATTCTACCCAAATCTAATAATTCATTTGACTTTTCAGGTTGTTCAATAATTCCTAATCCAAAAATCATTCCAATCTTAATTTGAGTCAAAGAATCATAATTTAATTTATTTAATACTTTTATTAAACGCTTATAATCATCCAATGATTTTTGAGGGAAAACAACATGAACGAAAACTTTCTTATTCGGATCAATTTCTAAAGCACGAATAAACCCTTTTAAATGTTCTACAACTCGTTCATTATCTAATAGACAAAATACATGAATTGTCCCATCTAAAGAATGAAGTGAATTTTTAAAAGTATTAAAATTGGGACTTTCTCCAAACTTATTTTCCTCAATTAAATTTTCTAAGAATGAATACCCTAAAGGATCAGTATTACCCATACTAAAAATCTGATAACCACTATTATAATCTCTTGTATCAGTAGCAATTGAAGTAAATAAGTGTTCATTCATCAACTGATCCATATTAGGCATCAATTGTTCATTGTAAACATTACAAGAATCTGCTTTCTCTATTCCTAATCCATTAATCAAAAACAATACTGTTTTATTCATGAAACCCTCTCCTTATTCTATCTCATTCTTATACTCTTATTCTACTATATTAATTGTAGCGACAATTCCCTAAATTGTCAATAAATCCCCTGCTCAAAGAAAAAAGAACTAAAGCGATTAGTTCCTTTATTTATCTTCTTCTTTTTTCGAAGTAGTTGCGATATATTCGCGTAATTCACGATAATAATAAGCACTACCAATAACAAAAGAAATCAAAACGAAAAATAGTAAAAATGGAATGAGCAATGATAAAAAGAAGAAATACCAACACCATTTCCAAATAATTAAACTAAACATAGTAATAAGTAATAGTATAAGTCCAATAATAGGCACAGAATAAGCTAAACAAAATACCGTTCTACCATATTCAGTCTTACGAAAAGATTTAATATATTTTTTCATCTTCTTTTGACTACATTGATAAATATTCATCTCTATCTCCCCTTTCTAAATAATTATACTTATCTACAAAACCCCACCGACCGATCATCACCTCCAATTTTATCATACCATCTAAACTACACTATAGGTCAAGTTTATTCTAACATAAATTAAAAAGTTATGCGCTTGACATAGATTTTACTCTTGTTTAATATCTGATAATGATTGCGTTTCTTTCTGTTCTTTTAATTCTTCAAACATTTTCGCCACTGTTTCATTATGATGAGTTAATTTTTTTATGGTTAAGTCTTCAGCCTTATTTTTAGCAATACGTAAATTATTTTCACTAGAAAGTAAAGCTTCTTTTGTTTTTTGTAAATGATCAATTGTTTTATCTATCTCATCGATCGCCTTCTTAAACTTTTCACTTGCAAGTCGATAATTGCGACCAAAGCTTTCTTTAAAATTGGTAATATCTTCTTCAAAATGAGAAATATCAATATTCTGATTTTGAACAACTTGTAATTCTTTCTTATAAGTCAAAGCATGTACTGCCATTCCTCGAATCAAGGTAATCAAAGGAATAAAAAATTGTGGACGAATAACATACATCTTATCGTATTGATAAGACATATCAACGATACCGTTATTATAGTAATCATTATCTAACTCTAATAATGACACTAAAACAGCATACTCACATTTCTTCTCGCGACGATCTTTATCTAATTCTTTTAAGAAGTCTTCATTTTTATGCTTTGTCGCTGTAGTATCTGCTTCATTTTTCATCTCGAACATAATGGATACTACTTCTGTACCATCCTCATCAAAATCTCGAAAAATAAAATCCCCTTTAGATCCAGTTTTAATATCATTATCTTTTTCAAAAGTACAGTTTTTAAAAAGTGGTCGTAAACGATTGAATTCATTACTGCAATGTTGTTCTAAGGATTCGCCAATCATTTTAGTCGATTGTCTAGCTTTAAAATCACGATAATAAGCAATTTGTTCATCCTTATCCTTGATTTTTTCTTCAAAATGTTCACGTAAATTTTTCTCTTTTAATAAATATTCATTTTTACTTATTGTCAATTCATTATTTAAATGACTAATCTCTTGTTCTTTTTCAATAACAGCTTCTTGAACAGTATGTTTTAACTCGGTATCTTTTAACTGAAGTTCACCTTTCAATTTTTCTATCTCTAAACTCTTTTTCGTTAATTCTGCTTGATGAGCAACTTCCAATTTGTGCTTAGTTTCTTCTTCCTTATGGCTTAATTCTTTCTTAAGCTCAGAAATTTCTAAATTCTGTTCACCTAATTGTTTAGTAAATTTTTTTTCAAGTTCTGCTTCAGCTAACTTAACGGCACTTTCTTGATTTGCTTGATATTGTTTTTCTCGAGAAGCAATCTCACTAGCAAATTCTTTATCTCTAACTTGTTTAACAATAGCTAAATAATCTGTCTCTTGGATCTGAAAGACAGTACCACAATGTGGACATTTAATCTCGTTCATACTATCCCCTCCTAATTCATTGTACCAAATATAACAAAAAACTAGCAAGAAACTAATCATTTTTTGAGGATTGTAAAGTAATCATTTTATGATATAATAATAGTAGTTTTTGTCCTCGTAGCTCAGTAGGATAGAGCGATCGCCTCCTAAGCGATAGGTCGTTGGTTCGATTCCAATCGGGGACGCCATTTATAATTTCATAACATGCTAAGTCTCACTCGTTGTGGGACTTTATTTGTAAATAAAAGATCAGAGCTTTTATAAAAAGTTCTGATCTTTTCTACTGACTAGCGTAAATAATTTAACAAAATAATAAACATAAATGAAACCGAAGTAGATAGTTGCTTACGTAAAATATAAGTCTTTTCATAAACCGCAACAATATCATCGACTAAATCTACTATCCAACTTTCAAAATATTTAGGAATTCGTAAATTGACCGGAAACATATGAGTTGCGATAATGTCTTTTTCCATATCAGAAAGTTCGAAATAACGACATGCATTTTCTAAAGCATACTGTGGATGCTTAACTAAAACACTAGTTCTTGTCTTTTTATCAATACCTTCGTTATCTTCAAAGAAAAAGTCATGTAATAAAGCTGCACGTGCCACACGATCATAATCTAAGCGAAAAAACTTACTTACTCGGTATGACCAAAAAGAAACTCTCACGCAATGATCATAACGATTATTGCCGTGATGAGTAATAGAAGACAAACGCTGGAACTCTTGATGTTCCAATATATCTCGAACAATATATAGATATTCCCGATCGGTAATCTGTCGATTCATATACTGCCACCCCTAATAATAAATATTACACTAAAATAAATAGTATCACATTTTTATTTCTTTTTCAATGAAAAAGGAGAAATAAATCTCCAGATCTATGTAAAGCGTTTAAAAAATAAACGACTTACTATATATTATGGTTAAAAAAACTAAATAGTTACACCTTTTTAATTCTTCATGGAGCATATGTTTCTATATATAAATGATCGTTTTCTATTTTAACCATAACACTTCCATCTTGATCAGTTCTATAAATAACGGAATTTTTCAAACGATTTAATATTTCCTCATTCGGATGATGATACCAATTGTTTTTACCTACGGAAATAATGGAATATCTAGGATTAATCTTGTGAATAAATTCTTCACTTGAACTTGTCTTACTTCCGTGATGACCAACTTTCAATAGTTCAATATCACGAAAATTATACTTTTCTAACAAGTCCTCTTCTACCTCTACTCCTGCATCTCCCATAAATAATAATTTTATTCCATGAAGTTCTGTATATAAAACCATAGAATTATCATTCTCATCATCATATAACTGACGATTTAAAAAATAAAATGATTGATTACCCATACGCAATTCTTGGATATTCTGATAATAAGGAATATTCTTTTCATTAAGAACTTGAATAAGGGCCAATTCCAGATCGTTATATTTTCCTGAATTGAATATCACTTTACCTACTTTAAAGGATTCCACTAAAGTAATTCCCTCACCCATATGATCATAATCACCGTGAGTAAGAATCAAATAATTAAGAGAACGAATTCCCAAAGAATGAAGTAATGGAACCAAAGTATCGCTCGCTAGCGAAGAAGAAGAAAATAACTTCCCACCAGTATCTATCAACATGGTTTTTCCAGCGGAATGAAACAAGGTAGCATCTCCTTGACCTACATCAATAAAAATAAAAAACTGCCGAGGAAAAAGAATAAGTTGAAAATAAAAAATCATACTTAAAACAACCGTTAAAATCGCAAATTTTCTCTTACCAGAAAACAAATAGAAAAGTAGAAACAAATAATAAAGAAAAATCCAAAACAAAGAAGGTCGACCAAAAACAAAATTTAAACAGTCAAAACGAACAAAATAAAGGGAAATTGTCTCCATAATATTGGTAAAAAATAAATACACAGAATCCAAAAAAGGAAAACAAAAAGTCAGTAACGTAAGAGGAAACACTACAAACGAAACAAAAGGAACAAAAAACAAGTTCAAAACAATTCCCAAAAGATTTACCTGATAAAAATGATATAGCGATATCGGTAAACCGAGCAAAAAAGCTACTGTCGATATCACCAACAAATTACGAAAATAAGAATTCTGTTTTAAATGTTTTCGATACAAAATAAGAAAAAAACTAATACTAGCCGAATACTGAAAACCAACATCATAAATAATCAAAGGACGAAAAAAGAGTAATAATCCAATCATCCCCAAAAAGATACTAACAGTAGACGTTTTCAAGCGAAAAAGTTTTTTCAAAGACAGTAGACAGAAAAATACGACACTTCTCGCCACTGATGGCGTAAAATCTACTAAAGTCATATAAAACAAAATAAAAGCCATTACAAGAATAGTCGAAAGAATCATAGACATATGAAACCGTCGGAGTAGCCAAAAAAGAATCGCACTAAGTAAAGAAATATGCATACCAGAAATCGCAAAAAGATGACTAATTCCATTAGTTTGATAACTATCTATCACCTCTTCTTCTAAGTCATGCTTATCGCCCAACAAAAACAATTTCAAATATCCACTACTTTCATATTTTTCAAGATGATGAAACAACCAATTTTTCACTTGATAAAACCAAGAAGTTGTTTCTTTTAAAAACGTAATAGACTCAATTTCAACAACATAATACTGCCCTTTTGTTTTCAAGTAATGGCGATAATTAAAAAGATTAGGGACTGTATTTTTCTTAGGAAGAACAAGTTTCCCTCGAAGTAAAACAACATCACCAGCTTTAAAGTTTGGTAGTACTTCTCTTTCCTCTTTAAAATAATTTCCACTAATCACTTCACCAACATCAAAAACAAACTGAACATAATCCCCACGATCAGAAACACGTTGAATTACTGCCTGCCATTCATGAACATTAGGATCTAACTTAGAATTTTCTGGTTCAAGATGACGATATAAGCAAAATAAAACTCCCCCAATAAAAAGGAGCAAAAAGAATCGCTCAGATAGTAAGTTGAGCTTTAATTTTTTCAAAAGTACTATCCCCGATTCCATCAACGTTCTTTAATTCTTCAATTGTTTTAAAACCACCATTAGCCTCTCGATAAGTAATAATCGCTTGCGCTTTTACTTCTCCAATTCCTGTTAAGGTCATCAACTCTTCTAAAGATGCTTGATTAAGAGAAACTTTACCATTTTCTGGTATAACTTCTGAATCCGTAACCGATTCACTTTCCGTATCATTAACTAAAACATCACCAGACCCTACCCCTGTATTTTGATCAACAATATTTGTATCTCCAATGCAAACACAAGCATCATTAGGGTAATTAGTTTCAGGACAAGCTTCTATTTTTTCAACCAGTTCTTCCTTTGTCGTAACAAAATTAGCGACTTCTTCCTTAGTGTAAATATAAATGACCATTTCATCAAAAACTTTTTTTCCTAAATTAATCACCGAAACATCGGCATTTTCCGTTAATCCTCCAGCTTTATCAATGACTTGCATCACTCTAGTATTCGCATCAACCGTATAAATTCCCGGTGTTAAAACTGCACCTTTAATGTCGACAACAATCTGATTAGAAGCATCAACTGGCGTCGCTTGTGGTGTTTCCACAACCTCTTCTACTTCCCCTACTTCCTCTACATTCTCCGAAATAGGCGTAGAAGTATCATTCATATCATCAAAAGTAGAAAAAGATACTAAGTTATCCTTCTTCATAATTTGATTCTCTCCAAGAAAGAAAAAACATCCCACAAGAATCCCAACAATTAAAAAAGTACTTCCTCCAATCCAAAAATATCGTTGGTTATCGATTAACCAATCTCTTCCTTTTCTTAACATATCATAACCTCCCAATAAGATTATTCTACAAAAAGAAAAAGAAGACTTCCATAAAGTTTAAAATCTTCTCTTTTTCTTTGGCTTATCCGCCGTTTTTTCTAAATATAAGCGATTTTCAATATTAATTCGTTGAACAAAGCATAAACTCAAAATCAAACACATCGCATAACTTCCACCATAACTCATAAATGGTAACGGTACCCCTGTCATTGGGATAAGTCCAAAGATACCACCCAAATTAACAACGATATGCATCAAAATATAAACCGCAACCCCCATACAAATCAAAAAGCCTCTCGTATTATAACTCTGCTTCGCAATCTTGATAATACGACCAATCAATAAAAAGTACAAAGTAAAGATAAATAACGCCCCTAAATATCCCAACTCTTCCATAATAATCGCAAAAATGAAATCCGTATGCGCTTCTGGTAAATATAAATATTTCTGCGTACTTCCACCTAAACCAACACCATGTAAGCCACCATTATTGATCGCAATATACCCATTACATACCTGATTCCCATAACTGTAAAACTTTTCTTCACTACATGGATCGGTAAAATCAAAACGTTGTAGTTGTCGCTCATTAAGTAACGACTTACCACCACTAGCCAAAACAATTACCGCAATCAAAACAATACTACCTAAAATCATTAATACTTTGTTTCTGATTTCTTTTTCGATCGGCGCCATAAAAAAAATCGCTGCTACAATCACACTAAAAATAATCGCCGTTCCTAAATCCGGTTGAACAAAAATCAATCCCGCAATAATCATTGAAATAAAAATAGGATACAACACTACAATATAACTATTCAGCTTATCCTTATTCGCATCATAATAACAAGCTAACCACACAATGATAATAATTTTCGCAAATTCACTCGGTTGAAGAGACATAAATCCAAAATCAATCCAACTGACTGCTAAATTCTTTACTGTTCCATAAATTAATAGCAAAACCAGTAAAGCTCCTACCAAATAAACTCCCAGGCTAGAAAATATTCGATAACTCTTACTATGAAAAGGTAAAATAAACAAACAAAGAAGCAAACTAAATCCTAAAAATAAACACTGCTTAAAAAAGTAAAGATAAGGGCTCGCATTATACTTCATAAACGAAGTAATACTAGAAGAAGAAAAAATCATAATTAGCCCAATAATAAACAAAATTACTGAAATAATAAGTAAAGGCTTATCTAAGTTTTTTATCAGCTTCTTCATAACTAGCTATCCCCTCTATCTATCATTATTACTATCATATCATATTTTCTAACTTTTTTATAGGACAAATCCGTTGTTTTTTGACAATTGGACTTTTGTAATAACACTATTGAACGAAAATGAATATTTTATAATAGATAATCAAAAAGGAGGGAAGATTATGTACAATTATATGGGAGGATCTATGGGAGGAGCTTGTGGATGCTCTAACATGGGTTACACTCCTTACTACCAATCAAACTATGGATACTCATACGGTGGTTGTTGCCACAATAATTCGAACTATGCTATCGTACTAGTATTATTTATTCTATTAGTCATCGTAATTGGTTCAAGATTCAATCACTGTTAAGGATAGCGTAAGCTATTCTTTTCTTTACCTATTCACAACAAAGTAAAATTATGATATAATATGGCCGAAGCGTTCGGGAAAAGAAAGAATAGAAGTGGTGATAAAAATGTTAAAAACAAAAGATATTTTAGATGAAAAAGATAAACGATTAAGAAAAATCAGTAAAGAAGTAACCTTTCCTATGGATAAAAAGGATCTAGAAAACATTGAATTAATGGAAGAATACCTATATAACAGTCAAATCGAAGAATTAGCTGAAAAATACGACCTTCGTCCCGGTATGGGAATGGCAGCTATTCAAATTGGTGTAGATAAACGTTATATTGTTATCGTTCATGAAGTAGAAGATGGATTTGATTCTTATGTTGTCGTTAATCCTAAAATGGTTTCTCATTCTGAAGAAATGATTTACGTGGAAAGTGGCGAAGGATGTTTAAGTGTCAATCGTGAATGTGAAGGAATCGTACCAAGATACGCAAGATGCACAATTGAAGGATATGACACCGATGGCAAAAAAATCAAAATAAGAGCTCGTGAAGAACTAGCCATTGCCTTCCAACATGAAATTGATCATTTAAATGGAATTCTCTTTATTGATAAAATTGATCCAAAAAATCCGTATAAAAATATAGAAAAATATAGAGCTATTTAAAACGCCTTCCTTACCGAAGACGTTTTTTCTTCATTTCATATAAAAATCCCCTACTATCTGCCGGTAACAAATAACCAAAGTAATTTTGGTGCAAAAAATCATATTTCTGATTATCCGCAACTTTCTTTAACCTCCGTAAAATTCTTCTTTTCGTATTAGAAAGTAATAATACATGTAATCTCTTTTTTCGTAAAACAAAACGATATCCTAAAAAAGGAAAACCCTGATTAGTTACTTCATAAATCTGTGTTTTTTCATTTAAAGATAATCGTAAATCATGCACCTGCTTTTCTATTTCATGTAAACATTTTTTTAAATAATTAGAATCATAATGAATCAAAATCAAATCATCCATATAACGAATATAGCACTGAACACCAAGCTTTTCTTTAATATAATGATCTAAATCATTCAAATAAAAAATAGCCAAAATCTGACTAGTCATATTTCCAATTGGTAGACCCTTACCTTTCTCATAAAAAGGAATCTTAGCTAATCTAGCTAAATGTTCTATCTTTTCTCGCTCATTGATATTTGAATGATAAATATATCGTTTTCGCCTTTTAATAACATTCGCTAATTCCTGATTAACATAATCTAAATTTGTACTATCGATAATTGTTTTAACTAATCTAAACACCTCTTCATCCATAATCAAATGCGACAACTTAGAAAGTAAAATTTCATGATCAATCGAATAAAAATACTTATGAATATCACACTTTAACACATAAATATGTTTATGGTTTTCCTTTAAATGATGAAGATATTTTTCACATAAAACAAGGCAGCCTTAGATCCCTTACCCTCTCTAGTTGCGACATTCATATCAATTAATTTAGGCTCAATTAAAGGAAATAAACAATAACGACTAACTAAGTGATTAATAATTTTATCGGTCATACTTTCACTCATAATTACCCTACTTTTTGGACGATGGATTAAAAATATATTATACTTACCATGTACATAAGCACGATCTTGTAGAATAGTTTTAATCCCTATTAAATTGGCAGTTAAAAACATTTCATAAGCAAAAATTTTATCTTTATGACGACTATTATTTTTAATTGAAAAAAACACTTCTCGTAGTCGATCTAAGTCTAGTAAAGTTGAATACTCAAGTTGCTTCATTACTCTTCACCAATCCATAAGCCATTTTTCTAATCTCAATAATATTTCTTCCTAATACTTCTACCTGCTTCTTAGTAATAATTTTTAGTTCGTAACTCATATTGGTATAAAAATCTATCATCGCTAATTTAACTATAAAATCCTTTAAATACTTTTCTTTTACTCGAATTACTTGATTAATACTATAAGAATAAATATATTCTACTAATTCATACAATGTTCTTTGAATATTTTGTTTCAATACAATTTCTTTACCGGGATAATTCACTAATAATTTATGATAATAATGAATTAATCGCTCACACTTCGATAAAATTTTGAAATTATAATTCATCTAAAAACTCCTTAATTTTTATATAATTAGTAGAATCTGAAGCAAGTAAAAATCGTATTCTATCTAATAACATTTGATTCATAGATTCTTGAAACTCTAACTTTTTAATTCTTTGAAAATAACAATAATAACAATTCTCCTGACTTTGATAAAGATCAATTTCCTCATCAGAAGAAAAAATCACATAATTAAGTCTCTCATCTTTTAATCTAGAATATACTTTTTCCAAATTTTGACGGGGAAAGCCAACTTTTCCCTTCAGTAATTGATAGGAAAAAAGATGATGGAGAAGGAGCGCATCATCGTCATATGTAATATAAAAATTACCGGATCGTAATAAAATCAAAGAATCAGGGTATTGTCTTTTTAATTCTCGATATTTATCTTTTATTTTCATAATTAACTAACATTCCTTTCTATCGTCCTTTCAGTCCTCTGAAAGGCACAAATTGAATTGAAAATAAATAACTAAATTTCCAACACTTTCTTTCTGTTGTATAATAGTAAACTGTTATTGGGCATACTACAGAACACGGCAAGGTGAGTGGTGTTAAAGTATATCTTTAAACCCGTATAATTATATGTGTCGATCATTCTCGGTGTACAAATGAGTGTTGCCTTTTTGAGCACGGAACCTTATCTATGTGAAAACCATTACTTGCTTTTCTAGTTTGAGAATTTTCAGTCAAGGCCCTTTAACAAAATATTTTAGAAAGGAATCTGTTTATGTTAAAGATTGTTAACAGAAATTGTGCAGGCATTGATGTTCACAAAAAAGTTATTGTAGTAACTATCGCAAAGACAAATGAACATGATATTACTGATTACCAAACTAAATCTTTTAATACTTTTACTGAAGATTTAATTAAATGTCGTGATTGGTTAGTCTCTAATGGTACCTTGGATGTTTGCATGGAATCTACTGGTAAATACTGGATTCCTGTATTCAATATTTTAGAAGAAAAATGTAGATGCATTATTACTCACCCAAAATATGTTAGATCTATACAGGGTAAGAAAACAGATAAAAAAGATTCTATTTGGATTGCAGATATGTTTAAACACGGGCTTGTTGAACCTTCTTTTATGCCTCCTCCAGATATTAGACAATTAAGAGACTTGATGCGTTATCGCAATAAACTTGTTAATATTCGTTCTGGAGAAAAATAGATTTCAAAATTCTCTTACTATTTCTAATGTTCAAATTGCTAATGTTGTAACGGATGTTTTTGGCAAAACATCTCAATCAATCTTAAAGTTAATGCTTTCTAACCCTAATTTAACTTTAGATGATATTACACCATTGCTTCGTAAAAATTTGAAATCATCACCTGAAGAGATTTTGAAATCTATCAATGGTAATTTTGATGAGTCTCAATCATCAAAAATGAATATTGTTCTAAAACATTACGATTCAATTAATGAATGTATTGATGAATTAGAAGAACAAATTTTAAAACTTGCTCATAAATATTCTACTGAAATTAATCTTCTTTTAACCGTTCCTGGTATAAAAGAAATATCAGCGATATTTATTATAGCAGAAATTGGTACAAATATGGATACTTTTATTGATGATAAACATCTTTGTTCTTGGGCTGGTCTTACTCCTAGATGTAATGAATCTGCCAAGAAAAAGAAATCTGTTAGGATCACCAAAGCTGGTATTTATATCAAGCCTTTACTTGTTCAGTGTGCTTTATGTGCCATTAAAGATAAATCTTGCCCTTATATTAAGGCTAGATATGAATCTTTAAAAAGACGTAGAGGTCACAAAAAAGCTATTATTGCCATTGCAAGGTTATTACTTACAAGCATATACCATATCTTACTAACTGGCGAAGTTTTTGATTATAAGAGATTCGAAAATTTAATGAACAAGAATTTTAAATCACATCAAAATCTTCAAAATACTCCAGAAGAAATGATTTCTTATTTAACCAATTTAGGTTACAACATTACTTTGCAGAATACCTAATAACAGTTTACTATTTCAAAGAACAACTTATTTTATAGTCTTCATTGACTTACTTTCAGTTCAAGAAAATTTCTTATTTTTGAACTCTTTTTGCGTGTTTTAATTTAATTATATTTTTTTCAACCTTATACTCCTATTAGTTATGGCAGATATTTCTGCCATAAGCGATATAGCGCTAGTAATTAAAAGTAAATTACGTCTAATTACGTCTATATCATATTTTTAGAAATAGAAAACTATTTCAAGGGCTAATCTTGTTTCCAATCTATTAGTAGATCATAATTTCTGCTAAAAAAATTATTACTTCCTCTCACTATAAACCGTAATCTATAGCACACGGTTCATTAGTATTTTTATTACACTAATTGTAGTAGGAATCTGGGCGGACGCCGTTCGACGACGTGACCCAATTCGCATTCAAGTTTCCAGTCGAATTGACGTTCCAGGCGTTCGCGTTCGCATTGGACGAATTGAAGTTATACGGCGACCGAAGAACAGTCCCAAAATAGGAGATTAGCCCCGCTTAGCTAAAATGATGAGTCATTTTAGCTTAATCGCTTTCCTTTTTAAGAAAGAGCTACCATATATGGATTGACCTTCGTTCCATCTCCTCCAGTAATCAAGATATCAGGTAACAGATTGATGACTGGGCGGACGCCGTTCGACGACGCGACCCAATTCGCATCCAAGTGCCCAGTCGAAAGGACGCGCCAGGCGTGCGCGTTCGCAGTGGACGAATAGAAGAAATACGGCGACATTGTCCAATAAGTTTGACCGGTATATAAATAGTATTCCGGATTAGCCGATAGATAAACACCACCCGCAAAAGCAGCTTCATCAACCGTAATTAATCCAACTGGATAAGTAAGCTTTCCATTTCCCTTTTCTGGACTCACTGTAAATTTATCGCTATCTTGACTACAGGATAAACTTGGTTGCTTCTGATTTAACACTCGGTAGTACGGACTAAAATTTGTCGTTTTAGAAATCGAAAAACCATCTCCAGAGGTAAAAGTCCGATCATTACAGAATACTTCATCACTTAAGTATGACGCATAACTTACTCCATTACTATCCTGTTTATTTTGAATGTTCGTTGCATACCAACTATCGATTTTCCCCTTAATAGTTGAATCCTTTGTATTATTTAAAAGTGACGGATAATCTACTGAAGAATAAGTAATATAATTTACTTTCGCACTAGTTGGACTATTATACCCTTTTAATCGTAACAAAAAATCACAAGTTCCGTTTTCGTTTGTACTTAAACAGGTATAGGGGTAACTTGCTATCACCTCTTGATTCGCACTCTCCCAAGTACCAGATATTTTATTTCCATTTAATGTAAATTTCCTCGTCTCTTCATTAAAACTATAAGAATCACTATAATAATAAACGTTATTATCAGAAATATTGGTATAATTTGCTTGTGTCGTATCCTCTTTCAACTGAAAATTCTCATGATATTTATAACCAACATAAGTAGGATCAAAGTATCTCGAATTATATTGACTTGTTCCAATCGAAGTAGCACTACCTGTTGCATTAGTTGAGGTCCCAGAATAAATTAAGCGAATACTTCCATTTCCATTTATTCTAACTATTCGCCAAATAAACCCTGCAAAAGATAAATAATTATTCTCCACTGCTCCTCGATAAAAATAAGAAGTTCCATCATCATCATTTGTTGCGTATAATCCAATTTCTGAATCTAATGATTCCAAAACCTTATAAGTATAACGAGTAGCTTTAGTTACTTTATAGGTTGTCGTTGTTCCAGATTGTACTTTTTCATATGCTCTTATTTGATACATTGTCGTACAAGAAGTATAAGTACCAGTCGCTGAACCACAAGTATAATAATTGATATATTCATCACTTAAGTCATTATTATTATAATCGGTTAAAGTAAACATACCGGTTGTAGAATTAAAAGTATAGCTTTTTCCTAATGTAAAATGAGCGGTTGTAGAAATAACCCCGTTTGTAGTATTAGACACTTCAGTAGTAGTCTCTTGGAAAGTAATTGTTGGCGCAGTTTGATTAGTGGTAGCATTCCCCTTAGATTCAATATAAGTCTTAGCTTCTTCAGGAGAAGATGCATAATTTTCCATCACCAACATACAATCACTCAATTTAGTAATCCCATTTTTTATACAGTAATTATCTTCTGGAACTACAATGGATACTGGAAAACTATTTTCCGTAGTAAAATAAGCAGTAGAAATATTAAAGGATAAGAGTACTCCCAAAAAAATAAGAACCAAACCAAAAAAAATCAATTTTTTTACCATATACTAGCTTCCTCCTATTTCCCATTAAGCTTGAACTGCCTCAAGATATACTTTGGCGTTCACTGTTTCTTTTAAACCACTAGGAACTTTAACGTACACTTTAAATTCCCTAGTCGCTTCACTCGTATCAAAAGTATATTCTAAACTAGTAATACTAGATAAATATTCCCCAGTAGAACTACTTGTATTTCCTTCTGAATCAATATAATAAAAGAGCCCATTCGAACCTTCTTCATTTTGAATAGTTAACTGATACTTAACAGGCACACCAGTAACAGCATTGTCTTTCGTATTCGTTACTTTAATTCGAAAATAAGCAATGTTATTCTCTACATAATTAGGATTAGAATCTACTGTTACTTCACAAATAACTTCCCCTGTTGCCATACCTTGTACAACAGATTGACTAGATGATGTAAAATAAGCATATGACTCTTTTAAAATGAATACAATCAAAAACAAAATAAAACAGGCAATCATTACACTTTTTATTCGCCATCTATCCTGCTTAAACAATAACGCTAAACCTCTTTTTATCCCAATAACCTCCTTTATCGTTTCATTTTTCTAATTATTAATGGAAAAAACAGAAAGTATACATACTTTAAATAAAATTTGAAATATTAATAATAGAACGTTTCAAAATAGAGAAAAAGAATTCTCATTTTCATAAAGTTTAATACTTTGCGAAATAGAATTTACTTAAAATTTTAGTGAAAAATAGCAGTTAAGTACATATCTTTCTATTTTTCCTACCCTCATATTAGCATATTTTGAAACTTTAATCTACTATTTTTTGATTTGAGTTCCGGTATTTTACAGGAAATTTATATAAGGTTATAATAGTTTTTAGGATTTTGATAAAATTTTTCAAAATCTTATTTTAAAATTTCGTATTTATCCACGACAATATAGAACATCGTCAAAATGTTCTTTTTTCTATTATCCAATTAAGTAACC
>UQRY01000026.1 GCA_900543675.1 uncultured Mycoplasmatota bacterium | reverse complement strand
TGAGATCTATTCAGACTACGGTTTTATCCCTTAAAAACTACAACATAGCGAAAAAAAAATAAAAGAGGTAAATGATTTCGAAGCAATTTCTTCTAAAAATATGAGTACTATTCAAGATAATTTGTTGAACTTTTATGATGGCTTAGGACAATTTAAAGGAATTGATGGAAAAGAGGCATACAATGAGAACATAGATGTTAAGCAACTTTTGAATACCAACAACTATTATTTAATGAAAAAGAAAGATCACAACAAATCTTATATCATATTAATATTAGATACAGAAAATAGAAAGATTTATTCTTTTACAGCTATTCATTAGATTCGTAAATAGTATAACAATAAACTCGATTTTATAAACAATCTGTGATAAACTCTATTTATATATGTATCACTAATCTATATAGATAATCGTAGCTATTTTATCCAATACTTACAGAATAGTCTGTAAAAAGGAATGAGAAAAATTATATGAAAAAATTAGAAATGGAATTTATTAAATTTTTTGTAGAAATTAAGTATCCTGTAGGTACACATGATTTACAGCTTGATATGTGCTTTGATTACTATAATGGATTATGCCATCAATTTATACATAATTCTAGAAGACTAACGAATGAAGTATACGATTTAGATGTGGAAGTAGAAAGAAAAATATTGAATTTTATTTCCGAAAATAAAGAAAATGATAATGGAATAAATATGGAAATTTATTTAAATATGCTTAAAACGGTAATATTAATTTTAAATAAATATTATTCTAAAGATGGAACATTAAAATAAATTTAGTATTCAACTTGTAAATCTTAAGAAAAACAGTATTACTTTAGGGAGATTTATCAAAAGTATCTGGCAAAGAAAAATAGTAGGGGACTATGTATATGAAGAAAAAAATAAAGAAAGTTTTACTTATTTTACTTGTATTATTCATTGTAATCATCTTATATGCTAAATTTGTAAATTCAATTGTGGGAGTGTACATAAATTGGCATATTAAATTGCCATACACTACTAAAATTTTGTACTATGAACAAACCGAAGCTAGTTGGAATAGTGATGGTATTTATTATACAATTGTTCAGTACAATTCTTCACATGATAGAAAAAAATTAAATGACATGAAATGGAAAAGTGATAAAAATAGCGAGTTAGAAACGGAAGTAAACGAAGCTTTAGTTAGACTTGCTAGACTTAATTCCCAATCAGTGAATACAATCGATTTTGATAAACAATATAAGTATTATACTCAATCAAAAAGAGACTCATCTACTTTATATTTAATATATATAGAAGAGGAAAAACGTCTTTATATATTAGAAGATCTTCTATAGTTATTAAGAATTTATAATACATAGTCCCTATTTTCTATTGAAACACTTAGAAAGAGAGTGAGATAAAATGCTTTATAGTTGTAAAAATAATATAGATAGTGATGAAATTAAAAAAATGGTCCCTTATTTTTGGAAAAAGTTTTATTTTAATTTAATATTAAGAAGTACTATTCTAATTTTCCTAATATCGATAATTATATCTATTGGTTGTCAAAATATGATTGAGGGGATACTATTTTTTGTTATTGTATTTGTTTTTATTCTAATTTACTATAAAGCAAATCTTTCTAGTATTGTAGCTAAGAGTGTAAATTCACATATAATAAAAAAGAAATTCATCCAGAAATAGAAATAGAATTTTATAATACTTATTTAATCCAAAAAAAGAGCGATGCATCCTTAAAGATAAGTTATGATAGATTTTATAAAGGAATTGAGACGGATACTAATTTTTATTTACCATATTTAGAAAAAGAAAAGGAAAAAATTATCATTATCCAAAAAAATAGTTGTACATTAGAGTTGATTCAGTTTATCAGAAAAAAAGTGGACCATTTAGAAAATCATTTAGGGGAAAAGAAAAAGACTATTAACAACAGAAAAAAGTCAAAGATTATAGAAAAAGTTATCTGGTGTTTAACAGGATTATCTATTTTAAGTATTTTAGGTGGATTATATATAGTTGCGATGTATAATGAAATAAATGATATTCATGATGCGAATTTTATTAGATCTACTTGGTTATTTTGGTTATTTCTACCGCTTCCTATTCTATCAACAATCATCAGTTATATTTACCAAAATCAAGGAATAAATTGTTCTAAAAACAAGATAATTTCTCTCATATCGTGTATATGTCTATTGATTTTTGGCTCTTTTTTTCTATTACCTACTTCTTTTGATGATCAGGTTAATCATTATTCTATGCTTGAAGACTATCAGTCAATTATGGATGTTAGAATTCCCTCTTCTGGACAGTTAAAAACAGGGAGTTTGGAATCATTTAATTACAAGAATATTTCAGATTTAGAAATTATTACTGTAAATTACGAGCACAATGATACTACTATATTGACTGAAGATATTATGAATAATGATAATTGGATTGTAAGTACTGAAATATCATCAGAGTTAGAAAAATTAATACCATCTGCTTTTAGTCCCGATAAGGATAGTTATTATTTATTTTACAATCGCACTTTTAATGAATATAATGTTATCCCTAATACGGCAGGTAATTATCAAATTTGTACTATCAAATATAATATTTCTAATAAAAATCTAATTATCTACACTTTTTACTATCAATTATAATTTTTACAAAATACTATCTTTTATAGCGAAAGGAAGAAAGAACTGTGGTAGGAATACGTTTTAAAGTAAGGAATGAATATAATCATATTTTTTCTAAGATATTTGAGAATCTAAACTTTGACAATTATAGATGGGATATTGTAGAAGATGAGATCTATGATCTTGATGGGGAAAATTATTTGGATAAAGAATCTTATTCGAATAGAGAATTCAAGAAAATAATTGAAGATGAAATTTACTATCCGGTATTTGCTAATATACAAATATATCGAACTCAAGAGAAACGGGAAGATATACAAACTTACGAGGATTTTATTCGTAGTAAATGTCAACTTATTTTGCTTATTACGGATAATGAATTTGTTGATATTTATGTTAAGAATAAAATGTGGTTAAACACTATTTATCAGAACGCAATAAATAATAACTTTGTAGATATTCAATATATTGAAGAAAGTAAAAACTTTATCCGTCATAAATTTTCAGCATATTCTGATTAAAATAATCATAGAGGGGATTACAAATGACGAAAAAGCAGGTCTTTTTTGGATTATTTCTCTTTATACTATGCTTTTTATGTAAATGGTATAGTGATTTAATTATAGGTTATTTCACAGGATTTACTTTGTTTTTTATCAAGCTTTTTCTATTAATTATATGGATTATATTTCTAGTTAAAGTAATTAAAGACTTTAATAAAATCGCGGAAAAAGGGAATGTTTTACTTGTAATTTTATTGGCTAGTTCTATTTTTTTCCTTATTTTGTAATTTTAGATGGATTAAAACTAACGTAGAATTTCCGTTATATAGAAAGCAAAGGGAAAAAATAATAGAAAAAGTTAAGGATGATGAATTTGCTTATTATTTTGATAAAAATATAAAATTACCAATATATAAATATGTTTCTTCTGATGGGGAAATTTATGTTTATAGAAACGATAGAGAACAAGTGATTAGTTTTTGGATATATCGAGCAGTTTTAAGTGGAAATGTTGAATTAATTTATTCTTCTGGTGGTAAGAATTTAATATATGAGATAAAGAATAATTCAGAAATGGTTAAAATTGTTGAATTAGATGAAAATTGGTATTATGTAGAAAGTAGTAATTAAAAAATAAAGTAATATGTTATTTTTTATATTATCTTTAAATTAAAAATCATGAGAAACAAAAAAATAATGTAAAAAGAAAAGTAAAGTTTCATTGTCAAAAAGTGTCATGCTTCTTTTTTTTTGTTTTGAAGTTTGCTATAATGGGGAAGGAGAGTGAAACTATGGCAACAAAATATGATGCAGATTCCATCAAAATATTGGAAGGACTAGAAGCAGTGAGAAAAAGACCTGGTATGTATATCGGTTCAACAGATAAACGGGGTCTTCATCATTTGGTATGGGAAATCGTCGATAACGCCATCGATGAAGCAATAAATGGTTACGGCGATTATATCAAAATCACCTTACATAAAGATAAAAGTATTAGTGTAGAAGATCATGGGCGTGGAGTTCCAACGGGAATGCACTCATCAGGAAAAAGCGCACCTGAAGTCATTTATACCGTTTTACATGCCGGTGGTAAATTCGAAGAAGGCGGCTATAAAGTTTCTGGTGGTTTGCACGGTGTCGGTGCAAGTGTAGTTAACGCTTTGTCTAAATGGATGGAAGTAACAATCAAAAACGATAAGCACGAGTGGTTTATTCGTTTCGAAAACGGTGGAAAAAAAGTAATTCCTTTAAAGCAATTAGGTATGACAGCTAAAACGGGAACAACCGTTCGTTTTTTACCTGATGAAGAAATATTCGGAAACAATCATTTTTCTTTTACAACGATTTGTGAAAGAATGCAAGAGTCCGCTTTTTTAATTAAGGGACTTACTATCGAAGTTATCAACGAAGAAGATGGACGCCAGGAAAAATATCATTATGAAGATGGCTTAATTGCGTTTGTTCGTTACCTCAATGAAGGAAAAAATGTTCTTCATAACGTGATTTCTTTCGAAGGAATGAAAGACAAGATGGAAATCGATATTGCGATGCAATATACCGATACGTATAACGAAAACATTGTATCTTTCGTCAATAATGTAAAGACTGTAGATGGTGGTACTCACGAAGTGGGATTTAAAACTGCCCTTACGAGAGCGTTTAATGATTACGCCAAAAATAATGGCTATATTAAAGGAAAAGACAAAGCACTAGAAGGAAGCGATGTCAGAGAGGGACTAACCGCAATTATTTCTTTAAAAATACCAGAAGCTCTACTTCAATTTGAGGGACAAACCAAAGGAAAACTAGGAACTCCTCAAGCAAGAACCGCAGTAGAGAGCTTAGTTAGTGAAAAATTACAGTTTTTTTTAGAGGAAAACAAGAAGATCGCTACCGATATTATCGAAAAATCTTTGCGTAGTAAAGTAGCTAGAGAAGCTGCTCGTAAAGCAAGAGAAGAAGCGCGTAAAGGAAAAACCAAAAACCCTAAAGAACGAGCGTTATCCGGTAAACTTTCTCCTGCTCAAGGACGAGATAAGACCAAAAACGAACTTTTCTTAGTCGAAGGAGATTCAGCAGGAGGTTCCGCTAAACAAGGACGTGACCGTCGCTTTCAAGCTATTTTGCCTTTACGGGGAAAAGTCATTAATACTGAAAAAGCTAGAATGGAAGATATCTTAAAAAATGAAGAAATCAATACTATGATCTATACGATTGGTGCCGGAGTTGCCCCTAATTTCGACATCGAAGAAGCAGAATATGCTAAAGTTATTATCATGACCGATGCCGATGATGACGGAGCTCATATTCAATGTCTATTGCTTACTTTCTTTTATCGCTATATGAAGCCATTAATTGAAGCAGGGCGTCTTTATATTGCCCTTCCACCGTTATTTTTGATCAAAAACGGAAAAGAACATCAATATGCTTATACAATGGAAGAAATGAAACAAAAAACAGCCGGTAAAAAATGTGAAGTCCAACGATACAAAGGATTAGGTGAAATGAACGCCGACCAACTTGCCGAAACGACCATGAATCCTAAAAGTAGAAGTTTAATTCGCGTAACCATCGAAGATGCTATTCTAGCCGAAAAAAGAGTCAGTGTTTTGATGGGAGATAACGTCGAACCACGTAAAGATTGGATCGAAGAAAATGTAGAGTTTTCTCTAGAAGATGATTATACGATCGCAAAGAAGTAGAAAAGAGGCGTAAAATATGGTTTCTCGGAAAACAGCTTTTAATCAAATTTATAAAAATAGTCTGTTATGTTATGATTTAATCAAAGGAAAAAAGAGAAAAACTAAACAACTAGAAGACATTCTATCTCAAAAAGATTACGAAAGTATTACAGCTTTTCTCCATACGAATGCCTCTTTTGATCGTGAAAAATACTTAAAAAAATATCCCCGCTTAGCGGTTGTTGATGATGTATTAGCCTATACCAAAGACAAATATTATCATTTAAAAGAAGTTCGTGATATCGTACGATTAGACAATTTTCTTTTATCGGTATTAGATGATAAACTATACTTAGAGGCGGCTCGTCTTTTTTATACGAAACAAATTTTTGAACTTTTAAATAAAGAAATTATGGTATCTTTTTTACCATTTCTTAAACAGAAAGAAGAAATAGTGATGAATAATATTGCCAAAAATATCGACAATTACTATATTGGGTTGATTACTAGTTAGGGAGGGACGTCATGAAAAGCAAAAATGAACAACCAATTACAGAAAAAATATTTGAATATACCTTAGAAGAAATTATGGGAGAACGTTTTGGAAGATATTCGAAATATATCATTCAAGATAGGGCAATTCCTGATGTTAGGGACGGGTTAAAACCAGTTCAACGACGTATTTTATACGGAATGTATCGCGATCGGAATACCTATGATAAGCCATATCGAAAAAGTGCGAAAACCGTTGGAAATGTTATGGGTAACTATCACCCACATGGAGACTCTAGTATTTATGATGCTATGGTAAGAATGAGTCAATGGTGGAAACAAAATACACCTTATATCGATATGCATGGAAATAACGGTAGTATGGATGGCGATAGTCCTGCCGCAATGCGTTACACCGAAGCAAGACTAGCCAAAATCAGCAATGAATTGCTTCGAGATTTAGACAAAGACACCGTAACTTGGGCACCGAATTTCGACGATACGGAACTAGAACCTACTGTGTTACCAGCTAGATTCCCTAATTTATTAGTGAATGGAACAAGTGGAATATCTGCAGGGTATGCGACCAATATCCCACCTCATAATTTAGGAGAGATTATTGATGCGACCATCAAACGAATCGACAGTCCTAACTGTACTTTAGATACGATTATGGAAATCGTTAAAGGACCAGATTTTCCAACCGGAGGAATTGTCGAAGGATTAAGTGGAATACGCAGCGCCTTCCAGACCGGAAAAGGAAAAATCGTGATTAAGTCCCGCACTTTCTTCGAAGAAAAGAACGGAAAAGTAGCCATTATCGTCTCAGAGATTCCTTTTGAAGTAAACAAAGCTCAATTAGTAAGAAAAATCGACGAAATTAGAATCGATAAAAAAATAGAAGGAATCGCTGAAGTAAGAGATGAATCTGACCGTGACGGGTTAAGAATTGCGATTGATTTAAAAAAGGATGCCAATCGTGATCTCATTTTAAATTACTTATTAAAAAATACTGATCTTAAAATCAGTTATAGCTATAACATGATAGCGATCGATCATCGTCGTCCAAAACTATTAGGTCTATTAGATATTATCGACTCTTACTTACTTCACCAAAAAGAAGTGATCTTAGCCCGAACGAAATTCGATCTTGAACACGCTAAAGCACGACTTCATATCGTCGAAGGATTAATTAAGTGTCTTTCTATTCTAGATGAAGTAATTCATACGATTCGTTCTAGTAAAAACAAAAGTGATGCCAAAGATAATTTAGTCGCAAAATATGATTTTTCAGAAGCACAAGCAGAAGCAATCGTTACCTTACAACTTTATAAATTAACGAATACTGATGTTACTCTTTTAGAAGAAGAACTTGCGAATTTAACCAAAATCGTGGAAGGATTAGAAGCTATTTTAAAAGATGAAAATTTACTAAAGAAAGTCATGAAAGATGAACTTCGTCAAGTGAAAAAAGAATATGCTACGCCTAGAAAAACGGATATCAAAGAGGAAATTACCGAGATTAAAATCGATACTTCCGTCATGATTCCTAAAGAAGATGTCATCGTTGCAATTACCAAAGATGGTTACGTAAAACGGACAAGTATTCGTAGTTATCAAGCTTCCAACAATGAAGAAGCCCAACTAAAAGAGTTAGACTATATGCTTGGTTTATATGAGATGAATACTCAAGATACACTATTATTATTTACTTCTCTTGGAAATTATCTCTATATTCCTGTTCATACCATTCCGGATTTAAAATGGAAAGATTTAGGAAAACATGTCAGCAATTTAATTAAATTAGAAGAAAACGAAGAAATTATCGCCAGCATTCCAGTCAGTGAATTCAGTAAAGATAAGACCGTTTGTCTAGCTAGTGAACAAGGAATGATCAAACAATCATCATTATCAGATTTCCAAGTATCTCGCTATTCTAAACCAATTACTTGTATGAAACTAAAAGCAGGAGATCGCTTAATTGCGGCATTCTCACTCGAATATCCAGAAATCTTTATCGCTACCTCAGATAGCTATGGATTATGGTTCGATAGTCGTGATATTCCAGTTGTCGGTCTAAAAACGAGTGGAGTTAAAGCGATTACCTTAAAGCAAGACCATGTCGTTAGTGTCAATAACTTCAGTACCCAACACCATGATGCCATTCTTGTTATGACAACCAAGGGAACAGGTAAACGTGTAAAATTTAGCGAATTCGAAAAATCGACGAGAGCTCGCCGTGGCTTACTATTACTTCGTGAAATTAAGAGTAATCCTTATCATGTCATGAAAACTTTAGCCGTAAAGACAAAAGATCATATCGGAATCAAAACTTCAACTATTAAATTAGGTAAAGCTAGTGATTTCCCATTCATGGATCGTTATTCAGTAGGAAGTCAGTTAGTGAAAAATGAAGTACATGACATTTTCTTAGTCGCAACTCTAAAGAAAAAAGACACGGATATAGAAGAAAATCCTAGCATAGACATAGAAGTAGAGGATACCACTTCGAATGAGAAAATAGTAGAAGAAACACCAATTGTATCTGAAGTTCCTAAAACACCGAAGGCAAAACGCATTTCTTTAAAAGAAATCGATGACCGCTTGATGACAATTGATGATTTCTTAAATGATGATGAATAAGTGAAAGAGAAGGGAAAACAGAATTTTCCCTTTCCTTATCTAAAAATGAGGGTATAATATGACAAATAACAACACAGACGAAGAAATAAAAAGGAAACTAAAAAGATACGAACGACTAGGGGCCAGAAAATTTCAACAACTTGTTTTTGGAGTAGAACGAATAAAATATTCTATTTTACTAACGTGTTTTCCGCGAATCACTACGCATTATGAAAAATTATTAACCAAAAGCACAGAAAAAAAGTTAAAAAAGTGTCACAGTGACGACGAGAAAAAAGCACTGTTAGAAAATGCCCGTTATCAAAAGTTACTATTCCGAAAAGAAATGCATAGTCGAAAGAACCGTAATTATCATTACCGGTTTGGGTATTCCAAAGAACTTATTCCTTACTTAGAATGGAATAAACGTATCCACCAAAAAGGATTAAGACAAAACGGTGTAGTGATGATGGCTTGTTTGTTACTAGGCTTATCTACCTTAGTAAGCGGAATAGTCGCTCCTCTTTGCTTAGGAATTTTCATTGCGGAGGGGATAAGTGCCTTGATCAATTTTGAATGTATTAATCTTCAAGAATACAATCTAACCCGTATCAAACAAAACGAAAAATTAAAACAAATAGAAGAAAAAATTGAAAATAGTGATCTTAAAAAATATTGTCCCGCAACGAAAATAATTGCTTCTTCTTTAGCTAAGCAAGAAGATATCCCTTCTGTTCATTCGCTAAAAGAGGAATTCACTACCCGCGAAGAACTGGAAAACTTAAGAAGTCTTCTTCTTTATTTAAAACAATCAGAAATTCAAGAAATAACCCCCTCTACTCAAGAGGGTAAAATATACAGAAAGGAACGATAACGATGAGTATAACGATTACTATCCCATCCACTGTAGTGACCAGCTTGACTTCTTATACGTCTACTACCCTTACAGACGAAGATGTGAACGCATTTACGAATACAACACTTGGCTCAGTAACGACAAGTGCTACTTCGTCTACTACCACAGAAACTGCGGTTATAGATATCGCAGCTGCAACACATCAGGAATGGCAGCAGACAAGAGCCTACGTTGAATCCTTAAGTGAAGATGAAGTTCAAGAACTACTAGCGATGATCGACGAAAAAGAAGCTCTCCTTGCATCCGCTGAAGAGAGTAAACCACTTCAATTAGTCAAAAAATAAGGAAACAAAAACTACCTCTTTACATATAGTTTATTAGGTGGTCATATGTCTAAAGAGAACTTTAAAATGTTTGTAAGAAGTCATCCCGAACTAGTTCACTATGTAACCAATAATCAGATGACCTGGCAAAAATTTTATGAATTATACGATATGTATGGAGAAAATAATTCTATCTGGCAGCCTTATTTTTCTTCCTCTAGGGTTAATCCTGCACCCGAGCAACAAACACCTAAAACAACCGCTAGTACGGTAGGAGACACTTCATTAAAAGATTTATTTAATCTAGTAAAACAAATGGATTTAGAAACCGTACGTAAAGGAGTAGATGGCTTATCCAAAGCAGTAGCTTTAGTACAAGATCTAACCACAAATAAAAAACAAAACAACTACCAAGCCCGTCCATTATATAAACATTTAGAGGATTAATATGAATATCGAAACTCAAATAAAAGTGAGAAATAATCCATATTTATATCGTTATCTAAGAGATAATTCTGCTTGGTATAAAGTACTAAATCGCCATCCCGAAGCCATTAAAGATATGGAAGAAGAAATGAAAGCTACCTATCATTTAAATCCTAGTGACAAGCTCGATGATTTAACCAGAAAAATAGAGAGAATTAGAACCTTTATGGATATTATTCAATAAGAGATTTCTATTTACGATTTTAGAAATCTTTTTTTCTTTCTATTTAGATCAAATTCTGTTACAATAAGTTTAGAAAACAAGGAGCATGATTCAAGATGGAAGAAAAAATACAGAAAAAAACTACAGAGATCATTTCTTTATTAGAAAAAGATCCACGTATGATAGAGTTAAAAGCATTGAAAGAAAAACTATTAGCGGATAAATCATTTAAAGAATTACTGGAGAAATATCAGCTAGCTGAATATAAAAATAGTAAAGAAGCGCAGGAATTAAAGACAAAAATCTTTGAAAATAAAGACTATGTACGCTATCAACAACTAGAAAATGAACTTTATTTTCTAACGTTAGATATCAACCGTCATTTCAAAGAATTAACAGATAATAAGGATTGTGGTGAAAATTGAGAATCATTAGTGGCAAATATAAAGGAAAAGAAGTATTAGGATATCAATTAGAAGGCACTAGACCTACTCAAGACAGGGTAAAAGAAAGTTTATTTGCGATGATTCAAAATGAAGTAGGGGAAGCTAAAGTATTAGATTTATTTGCGGGAACGGGTAATTTAGGTTTGGAAGCATTAAGTAATGGCGCAAGACATTGTACCTTTGTCGACGATAATCCAAAAGCCGTTCAAACAATAAAAAAGAATATGGACAACTTGAATATTCCTACCAATCAAAATAAAGTGATTTTAAACGATTACCAAGCCTTTCTAAATCAAGATAAAGAATCCTATGATGTGATTTTTCTAGATCCTCCTTATCGGTACACCTTTTTACCTGAACTATTAAAAGAATTAGTCACCAAAGAAAAAATAACTCCAGGTGGAATTGTCGTTTGTGAATACGAACAAGGTAACTTAGAGGAACAAATTCAAGATTTAATTCAGATAAAGGATCGTAAGTATGGATATAAACGAATAACCATTTACAAAAGGGAGGAAGATTAGGTGAAAATTTATCTAGTTAGACATGCTGAAACGGATGCCAATACAAATGGAATCTTACAAGGACAAAGAGAAAATCTACAACTAAATGAATATGGCGTTCGAGAAGCAACCAGATTAAAACAAAAATTAAAAGATATTTCCTTCGATGCTTGCTATACCTCACCACTTGTCCGTGCTTGGTCAACCGCCATTATCTTAGCAGGGGATAAAACAGTAATTAGCGAAGACAAACGTTTGATAGAACGCTATTTGGGGCAGTTTGAAGGAGCACCCCGCCAAGAATATAGTGCGAAAAAATATTGGGATTATCCATTAAATAGCGGGGATGGCGATGTAGAAAAAATACAAGATATCTTTACTCGTTGCGAAGATTTTTTACAAGATGTAATTCCAAAACACGAAGACACCGATACCATTCTGATTGTTGCTCATGGAGCGGTTGTTCGTGCTCTTCATCATATATTAAAGAAAACTGATCGGAAAAAGAATCTGTTAGGCTTTTCTATTCCTAATTGTTTCTGTAAAGAATATCAAGTTCAAAAGGAGGACTTCACCCATGAAAGAGGATAGTGGCTATTTTTATTCAGTAGAACCTGTTGTAGATATCGACCATTTCGTTGAATTACTACTTGCTTGTCTAGCAAACGGTACTTATCCTATTGTTTATATTCCCAAAAAGAAAGAAAAGAAATCTGCAGATTTACCAGTCAATTATCTAACTTGTATTGAAAAAATTCTAACCGAACAAGAATTTGGCTATTATTTTGCGGAACTTATCGATTTTAAAACTTACTATGAACATCAACTTGCTTGGGAAGATAAACTCAAGAAAGCCATTTCAAATTACTTAAAGAAGAATAACAAGGAACTAAATTTTAATCTCGAAGAAAACAAGATCCAAGTAGAATTCACAACGGAGGAAATCGAGGAAATCCTTGCCTCATATGATCAAATTTCGATCGAAAAAATGGAACGTTTTTGCCGTTTAATTACCCACTATGGTAACCATCGTCAAACAACGTTAGAAAGAAAAGAAAGTGAGCGCCATATCAAGCGAAAATATATCCGTTCTGGGCCATCTACTTTCAGTAATACATGGGATGATTAAACACTTACCAAAAACAGCAAACTTTTTGTTAGTATGCTGTTTTTTTCATCGTTACACTTTTATGAATATTTTTGATGGGAAATATAAATAAATATTTTGCCAAATTGCAAAATAAGGAAAAGACTAGAAGATTTTTTAAAATAGGATAAAATATAAACTAAACATTTTTGAAGGAAGCGTTCTATGCAAATTACACAAAAAACTATTAATGATGCTATAAAAAAAAGATTTATTAAACCCTTAGATGCTGGATGTAAATATAATATAAATAAATTAAATAACGATCAGAAAGTAAAACATAACGAAACAATAAGTTTATTAACACAAGCTCATGAAACACTAATAAATGTTTATAATAATCTAAAATGCAATAGATTAGTGGATGCTAATACATTATTAAGATCAGCTTTTGAGTATATCATGACGGGGATGATGATTCAATTTGATGGTAAAGTCTATGAAGAGTTTATTACTCTTGGAATAGAAAAAGATAAAACAAAAATAAATAAAATAATTAGTAAATTTAGAACCCATATGAATGAAATTTGTTCAGAAATATATCAAAATATAAATCGCAAAGAAAAATTAGAAATATTAACTGAACTATATGAAAAATTGTGTAATTTTACTCATAGCTCATTGATTGTAAGTACAATAATCGAAATCAAAAATCTCAAAGAGAAAGAAATAATCCAAAAATTAATGCTTCAAAATTATTATTCCCTAAAACTTTTACTTTTTAATTGCCTAAAATATTTTACCTCAGATAAAAAACATTATTTGGAATTATCAAATATTGGTTTATCATTTATGTTCATGATGATAGAAATAAGTAACAAAATAAAGGAAAACAATATAGATTTTTCTAAGTATAATGATTTTCTTTATTCCGATAAAAATACTGGATACCTTGAAAAAGACAAACAAAAATTTAAAAAAATAGAAGAAGAGCTAATAGAACTTAAAGAAGATATAAAAAATAACGAAGATACATTTACAAAAGAGTTAATTATATTTATAAAAAAATAACATGAAGATTATTTATATCAATTGAACATTAATCTAAAGTGTTTTAGAAGCATCCATAATATAAAAAATTTTAATTTTGTTTTCTTTCAAAAAGTTCTACTGGCTTCTTCACGGATTTTAATCGTTTAGAAAGTACAGCTGGAATATCTGTTTGTTCAGTAATATGGATATCACCAAACTGCCTATTTACTATTTTATCAGCACGAATCATTCGTTGTTGTAATGTTAAAATAGGATTTTCTTGTAGAAGAATTTCCTCTAAATAATTAGAACAAATATCCTTAATTAAGGCAAATAAACTTTCCTTGTTATGTCTGGCAAGTTTATCCAACGGCAAAGTAGTAAGTCGAAAATAATCTGGATCGATAACGATCATATTTTCTTTAGTTAAAATCATATTTCCACTTCTTAAATCATCTGCTCGAATTTTTTCTTGAGTAAATATATCCATTAAATCCATGATGTCCCTCAAGTTATCTAGTAAATAATCTTTGTTTTCTAATAGCGGATTAACCACGCTGTTTAGATAATATTTAGCTGTATAGGCATCAATTTGAAAATGATAAATTAGATTGAACTTTCTACAAAATAAAGTCAGTAAATCAAGATTACTATATACGTCTAA
This sequence comes from uncultured Mycoplasmatota bacterium, assembly GCA_900543675.1. Taxonomy (GTDB): domain Bacteria; phylum Bacillota_I; class Bacilli_A; order RF39; family UBA660; genus Alloscybalousia. Next base: position 11,550 of record UQRY01000026.1, on the reverse strand, counting down.
TAATTCTATAAAATTAGGATGATGTATCTCTTTTAGAACATCAAATACCTCAAGAGTTATTTTTCCCTCAAAAGAATCAATACATTCCGGATGATATATTTTGATAATTGTATCTTCCTTTAAATAGACAGCCCCAAAACTACCACTATCTAAATAGCGCATATTACGAATATCTAGTTTTTTATTTTCCCTATTATAGTAAGCCATACGTACTCCTTTTGGTTAAAGATAATGTACTACAAAACTTTTTTATCCTTAATTAAATGTTTTTTTTGCAGATGAGTAATATTTTAAGAAATGGCGGTATCTAAGTCAAGAGAACAAATCGAGTTTTTATCCGTTTTCCAATTATTCTTTTCTATGAAAATGATGAAATAATGAGGTAAACAGAATATTTTAAAAAATTAGCAATAACAGTTGACAATTGCTAACAACTTGCATATAATGTTATTAGCACTTGAAAAATAGTAGTGCTAGAAGGTAGTGGAAGTGATGCTTACAAAAAGACAAGAGAATATTTTGAAACTGATTGTCATGAAGTATATTGAACTAGCGAAGCCCGTAAGTTCTAATCTAATCTGCAAAAAGTTAAAATGTTCTAGTGCCACAGTCAGAAACGAAATGGTGGAATTAGAAAACTTAGGATTACTAGAAAAAACTCATACTTCATCAGGAAGAGTTCCGAGTGAAGCAGGGTACAGATATTACGTTGATCACTTGATGCAGCCGAAAGAAATGAACGGGGAAGAAATGCTCAAGCTTCAAATCATTTTCAAAAACCAAAATTTGGTGTTATCCGACTGTCTAAAGAAAAGTTTACAGTTGATTTCTGATATGACGAATTACACTTCGATCGTCTTAGGAAAAGCATCCCACGAAAATCAATTAAAAGAAATCAACGTCGTGCCTTTAGATAAAGAAAATATGATTATTATCGTTATCACAGATAAAGGTCACGTAGAACATAAGACAGTAACTATTAAAGACGTTTCCTTAGAGGAAGTGAAAAAGACAGTAAGTCTAATTAACGATTTAATTGTTGGAACACCGATTGACGAAGTGAGTAGTAAGCTAGAATTCGAAATCAAGCCGATCATCGGTAGATACGTAAAAGAACACGAAATTATCTATAATACATTCTACCAAGTATTTCAAGAATTCTCTCATCAAAATGTCGATGTTGTCGGTAGAAATAATATGCTAAAACAACCAGAATTCAACAACGTGGACAAAATCAAAGAAATACTAACCAAATTAGACGATGAGAACTTACTTGCCAATATTGAAACTGATAATAATGATATCAAAGTTTATATTGGAAAAGAAAATAACTTGGATGATGACGTAACGATTATCAAAACTACTTATCATACGCCATCAGAAGAAGGAACGATTGCGGTAGTCGGACCCAAACGAATGGATTATGATCGTGTAGTAGCATTACTAGAATATATCAAAAGTAATATTGAAAAATAAGGAAGATGATGAATGAAAAACGAAACGATAAATGAAGAAGCTAAAGTTAGTGAGGAGAAAAGCAAATCAGAAGTAACTAGCCATCAAATGCAAGAAAATACAGAAACTTGTCAATGTGAACATGATAAGAATCGTCGAGATAAAAAACATAAGAAGTGTTGTAATAAAGAACATCATGAATTAGAAGAGGCTAAAAAACTAATTCAAGAACTCCAAGCTACAAATATGGATCTTCAAGAAAAATTAATGATTTCCCGTGCAGATAGTATTAACTATCGTAAACGTAAAGATGAAGAAGTGGCCAATTTATTAAAATTTGCCAATCAAGATTTGATCGTTGATTTATTAGATATGATCGAAAACTTAGATCGAGCTAGTCAAGTAAAATGTGAAACAGAAGAAGCAATGAAAATCAAAAAAGGAATTGAAATGACTAGTATACAATTCAAAAATATTTTAAATAAATACGGTGTAGTCGAAATCGAAGCATTAGATTATCCATTTGATCCAAATTATATGGAAGCGATGATGGTAGCGAAAGATGAGACAAAACCAGATGGCATCGTTTTAGAAGTATTGATTAAAGGATACAAACTAAAAGAAAAGGTCATCAAACATGCTGTAGTAAAAGTAAATAAATTAGAGGATTAGAAAGGATTTGATAATATGAGTAAAATTATAGGTATAGACCTTGGTACAACAAATAGTTGTGTAGCTGTACTAGAAGGAGGAACAGCTACTGTAATTCCAAACCCAGAAGGAGGAAGAACAACACCTTCTGTTGTATCTATGAAAAAAGGAGAACGTTTAGTTGGAGATGCTGCTAAACGTCAAGCCTTAACGAATAAGAATACAATTTCTTCCATTAAACGTTTAATGGGTACAGATAAGAAAGTAGAAATGGAAGATAAAAAATATACTCCAGAAGAAGTTTCTGCGATGATTCTTTCCTATATGAAAGATTATGCTGAAAAATATTTAGGAGAAAAAGTAACTAAAGCTGTTATTACTGTTCCTGCATACTTTAACGATGCCCAACGTCAAGCAACAAAGAATGCTGGTAAAATTGCTGGTTTAGACGTAGAAAGAATTATCAACGAACCAACTGCTGCTGCCTTAGCCTTTGGTCTTGATAAACAAGATAAGAACCAAACAATTCTTGTTTATGACTTAGGTGGAGGTACATTCGATGTATCTATTCTAGAATTAGGAGACGGTATCTTCGAAGTTAAGTCAACAGCTGGTAATAATAAACTTGGTGGAGATGACTTTGATAATTGCTTAATGGATTATATCATTGATGAATTCAAGAAAGAAAATGATATCGACTTAAGAAAAGATAAACTAGCTATGCAGAGATTAAAAGAAATCAGCGAAAAAGCAAAGAAAGACTTAAGTGGTATGACTTCAACTCAAATTTCTGCACCATTTATTTCTCAAGGAGAAGATGGACCACTTCATATCGATATGACGATTACTCGTGCGAAGTTTGAAGATCTTATCCGTGATTTAGTAGATTCTACATTGGAACCAGTTAGAAAGGCTTTAAAAGATGCTAAATTAAAAGCTAAAGACATCGATAAAGTTATCCTTGTTGGTGGTTCTACTCGTATCCCTATGGTACAAGAATTAGTAGAAAAAGAATTAGGACAAAAACCTTCTCATGAAGTTAACCCAGATGAAGCTGTAGCTATGGGTGCTGCTATTCAAGGTGGTGTATTAACTGGAGAAGTAAATGACATTGTCTTACTAGACGTAACTCCACTTTCATTAGGTATTGAAACCTTAGGTGGCGTTATGACAACATTAATCCCAAGAAATACAACGATCCCTACATCAAAGAGTCAAGTATTCTCAACTGCTGCTGATAACCAACCTGCTGTTGACATTCACGTTCTACAGGGAGAAAGAAGTATGGCTAGTGACAATAAGACACTTGGTCACTTCCAATTAACTGGAATTCCTGCAGCTCCACGTGGTGTACCACAAATCGAAGTTAAATTTGATATCGATGCTAATGGTATCGTAAACGTAACTGCTAAAGATTTAGGTACAAATAAAGAACAATCTATTACGATTACATCTAGTACTAACTTAAGTGATGAAGAAGTAGAAAGAATGAGAAAAGAAGCAGAAGAACATAAAGAAGAAGATGAAAAACGTAAAGAAGCTGCTGATACCAAAAATGAAGCTGAACAACTAGTATTCCAAACAGAAAAATCACTTAAAGACCTAGGCGATAAAGTCGACAAGAAAGAAAAAGAAGAAGCTGAAGATTTAATTAAAGAATTAAAAGAAGCTCTTGAAAAAGATGATCTTGACGACATCAAAGAAAAGAAAGATAAATTACAAGAAAAAGCTATGGCTCTAGCTACTAAAGTATATCAACAAGCACAACAAAACCAAGCTGAATCAAGTAGCGATGAAGATAATAGCGATAATAAAGACGACGTTAAAGAAGCTGAATACGAAGAAAAATAAAAATAAAAATAAGAGAAGTTCTAGGTAACTAGGACTTCTCTCAACGTATAATAGGAGAAATATAATGATAAAAATAAAACGTAGAAGTGAGCAAAAAAAAGAAGATACCTGGGATTTAGAAAGTATTTATCCAACAAAAGATGAACTTGATGCAGATGTTATTTTAGTAAAAGAAAATACAACAAAACTAGAAAAGTATAAAGGAAAGATTTTATCTTCAGCAAGCAATTTACTTTATGTATTAGATACTTCTTTCGATACAGAACGAGTAATTGAAAAGTTATTTACTTACACTTATCGACGTTATGACGAAGACTTAACCAACGATGAAGCCAATCGCCAAAAAGGAGAGATCACGAATCTTTATACCGATTATCTAGAAAAAACATCTTTTATCGTTCCCGAATTATTACAACAAGATGAAAAAATCATTCAAAAGTACTTAAAGGAAAATAGTGAGTTAGAAAAGTATACTTTATGGTTTGAACGATTATTCGATAAGAAAAAATATGTCTTATCAGAACAAGAAGAGCGAATAATTTCAGCCTTTTCTAATTCTTTGAATACTCCAGAAAACATAGCTGGTATCCTTCGTAACGCCGAAATTAAATTCTATACCATTAAAGATGAACAGAAAAAAGAAGTAGAAATCAACAATGAAACTTATCAAACCTATATTATAAGTAAGGATAGAAGAGTACGACGTGATGCGTTTCAAGCATTATATCGTGCTTACCAAGAACATAAACAATCCCTAGCGGAAGCTTTACAAGGAAATGTTTCTAAAATTGTGACGGAAAACAAATTAAGAGGATATCCCAATAGTAAAGAAGCAAGCCTAATTTGTAATCGAGTAAATCCTGTCGTTTACGATACCTTAATTAGAGAAGTGCATAAGCATATCGATGTTTTATACAATTACTTCAAATTAAAGAAAGAGGTTTTAAAATTAGATGATTTCTGTTTATATGATGCGGGGGTAAATTTAGCTCATGATGAGCGAGAATACACGTATGAGGAAGCTAAGAAAATCGTTCTTGATGTTATCTCTGTCTTTGGAGAGGAATATAAAAGAACCGCCGAAGAAGCTTTTCGGGATAGATGGATCGATGTCTATCCAAATAAGGGAAAACGAGGGGGCGCTTATTCCGCAGGTTCTTACGATACAAAACCATTTATGTTATTAAACTTCCAAGGAAAGTATAACGATGTATCTACTCTTGCACACGAACTAGGGCACTCGATGCATACATACTATTCAAATAAAAACAATTCTTATTTATATAGTAGTTATAAAATATTTGTTGCCGAAGTTGCATCTACTGTGAATGAAATGTTGTTAAACTACTATATGTTAGAACATTCTAATGACAATAACGAGAAAAAATTCATCTTAAGTGAGATGATGGATCTATTTAAAGCAACGATCTTTCGTCAAACCATGTTTAGCGAATTCGAAGAGTTTATGTACGATACAGTAGAACAGGGAAAAACACTAACTAGTGATGTTCTAGCAGAAAAATACTATGCCTTAAACGAGTTCTACTTTGGTAAAGATGTAGTCATTAATGAAGAAATCAAATATGAATGGGCACGAGTTCCACACTTTTACTATAACTTCTACGTTTATCAGTATGCTACTGGTTTAATTGCCGCTTGCTATATTGTAAATAGAATTTTATCTCATGAAGAAAATGCTGTAACTGACTACTTAAACTTCTTGAAAACAGGGGATAGTATGGACCCAATCGAAGAATTAAAAGTAGCTGGTGTTGACATCACAAGTGAAGAAGTCTTCGCCAAAGCAATGGATATGTTCAATGAATTAATTTCTTCCTACCAAAAACTAGATCAGTAAAAAGAGGTGAAGTGTAATGGATAAAAAAGATTATTATGAAGTGCTAGGTGTATCGAAAAGTGCATCCCAAGATGAAATCAAAAGCGCCTTTCGAAAATTAGCAAAGAAATACCATCCTGATGTCAGCAAGGAACCTGATGCCGAAGCAAAATTTAAAGAAGTACAGGAAGCTTATGCGGTATTATCGGATGAGGAAAAAAGAAAACAATACGATCAATTTGGTCATGCTGCCTTCCAAGGTGGTGCCGGAGGAGCCGGTGGTGGTTTCGGTGGCTTTGATTTCTCAGGCTTTAGCTATGACGATATCTTCGATAATATCTTTGGTGGTTTCGGTGGCTTTGGTGGAAGTTCAAAAAGAGGAAGTAACCGAGCAACCAAAGGAAATGATTCTCTCGTTAAAATGACATTAACGTTCGAAGAAGCCGTTTATGGTACAAAGAAAGAAATCGAATTAGAAGTAACAGAAACCTGTGATGAGTGTCGTGGAAAAGGTGGTTTTGATGAAACTACTTGTGAGCATTGCCATGGTAGTGGTACAATCACTAGTGAACAACATACGATTTTTGGTAGTTTCTTATCGAAAACAACTTGCCCACACTGTGGTGGTAAAGGAAAAAGTTATAAACGTAAATGTAGTGAATGTAATGGTACTGGAAAGATAAGAGTAGAAAAAGAATTAGAGATCAAAGTACCAGCTGGAGTCGATACAGGAAACAGACTTCGTCTATCTGGTAAAGGTTCTGCCGGAACAAATGGTGGACCAAATGGCGACTTATACATCGAATTTACGGTTAAAGATCACGAATTCTATGTTCGAGATGAAGATGATATCTACCTAGAAGTACCACTTACTTTAACGGAAGCGATTCTAGGATGTAAAAAAGAAATCCCAACACTCTATGGAAATGTAAATCTAACGGTTCCAGCCGGTAGTGAAAGTGGCGATAAGCAACGAATTAAAGGAAAAGGTATTCATAATGATAGTACTCGTCGTAAAGGAGATATGTATATCGTCTTAAAAGTAGTTACACCAAAGAAACTATCTAAAGAGCAAAAACAGTTAATCGAAATGCTTGCCGATACCGATTTAAGTGACAAAGAATTAGAAAAATTTACTCGCTTTGTCAAAGAAAATCATTAATTAAGTTACTCCAAGTGAGTAGCTTTTTTCTTTGAATTTTTTCATAATAAAAGCAGTGCTATTTTCAACACTGCCTTTTTTAATATACTCTGATAACAAAGAGTAGGGGACTACCTTTCATCTATAAATGATACTGTTTATTTGCCTTTGTAAGAGATCGATGCTCATTTATCTTCTCTTCAATCGTTTGTAAACAAGTCATAAAATTATAGTTAAGGAAGCGATCCTCTTTAGTAATTCCCGCACTCGCCAATTTTTCCTCGCTAAAATCCATTTGATCCGCTAGAAAACGCCGACATAATTCTTGATACTTAGGATGTTCTTCGTTTCTTTCTCTCGTTAATGCTCGTTGAAGGCGAATCCCATCATCTTTAACTTCTACATAAATAGGAACAACATTTTCTGTCCCGAAATAGTCTTTTAGTTTTTGATACCCTTCTAAAGTATTGATCTGAAGATAGTCATTATTCTCTATGTCGATTTCCAGGCTAGAAGTAAAGTAGGTCCAGATTCCATGTTCGGTATGATAACTTCTAGCTTCCACTATTTGGTTTTCCTCTTTCATTCTATAATAAGTCTCATCATCAACATAATGATAAGTTACGCCATCTATTTCGCCTGTACGGATTGGGCGAGTTGTATAAAGAACAATTTCTTTCATGTCAGGATAGTCTTGTTCAAGCATATGAAAAAGAGAATCTTTACCACTTGAACTTTTTCCCATAATACAAAATATTTTTCCCATTTACTACTTATCCTTCTTTCTGATTACTATTTTTTTCCTTTAAACGGTCTAATTTTTCTCTAATTTGACCAAGCATTCGTTCATTAGGGGATGTATCTTTAGGTAAATAGTATTTTTTACCCACCAAATTGTCTGGTAAATACTGTTGTACAACAAAATTATTCGGATAATCGTGAGGATATTTATAGATAGAAGAATGAATCTTAATGGTATCCGGAATATCTCCACAACGTCCAGTTTCAACATCTTCTAAAGCCTTATCTAACGCAACATGAGCCGTATTTGATTTCGGAGATAAAGCAAGTTCGATAACGACTTCAGAAAGCGGAATTCTTGCTTCTGGTAACCCCACCAATTCACTAGCTGAGATTGCTGCCATCACTCGAGGCCCCATATCAGGATTAGCTAAGCCAATATCTTCATAACAAATCACACTCATCCGTCTGTAAATACTATCTAAATCGCCAATCGCAATTAATCTAGCTAAATAGTGTAGAGCCGCATCCACATCACTTCCACGAATTGACTTCTGAAATGCACTGAGTAAATCATAGTGACCTGAAGCATCCTTATCCGATATCATAACTGGTTTATTATTAATATTTTTGAGTAACTCTAAAGTTACTTTTTTATCTTTAGTCGCATAAAAAGCCATTTCTAACAAGTTATAAGCATAACGAAGATCATTTCCAGAAAGATGCGCAATATAAGAAATTGCATCTTCAGTAATCTCAATACCCGCTAAATCCGGATGTTTTATCGCTCGATTTAGACCTTCAACAATATCTTCATAAGATAAATCATGTAATTCAAAGATTTGACATCGACTACGAATAGCAGGATTAATTTTAAAATAAGGATTAGACGTAGTCATCCCAATTAATGTAATCAAACCACTTTCTAACTGGGGAAGTAAAAGATCTTGTTTATCTTTATTTAAACGATGAATTTCATCCATAATTAAAACAATACCATCATACATTTTGGCTTCTTCAACAACAACATCAAAATCCTTTTTATTATTGATTGTCGCATTCAAAAATCGATACCTAACCCCTAAATCCTTTACTATAGCTTGCGCAATGGTCGTTTTTCCAATACCTGGCTTACCATATAAAATCATGGAATATATCTTCTTGTTTTCCACCAAATTACGAAGAATTTTCCCTTCACCTAGTAGGTGTTTTTGTCCAATTACTTCATTGATCGAATTAGGCGTTAATTTTAAAGCAAGAGGCTTATTCATCCGATAACTTCCTTTCTATAAAACTTCATAAATACCTTTCTTAAAAGTTCAATATTTATTTTATCAAAAAACATAAGGAATTTCTACAACTCATTGGCCGTATAGGACTAAAATATGGTATAATGAAAGTGTAGTGGGGTAGTTTTATGAAATTAGATAAAGAAAGAGAAAGTTACTTACAATATGTCTTAATCGAACAACATTTAACGATGAATACAAAAGAATCTTATCGTTTAGAATTAGAAAAATACTGTAACTTCTTAAAGAAAAATAATATAACAGACATTAAAGAAGTAAAGATAAATCATATTACTGAGTACTTAGGAACATTAAAAAAACAAGAGATAAGTCCACAATCTATCGCTCATGCGATAACCGCAATCAAAAACTTTCACAAATACTTTTTAAAGATTGGCTATCTAAAAGAAGATGTTTCAAAAAACATTGAAAGACCAAAATTAAAAAAACAACTACCCAATACTTTAACGGTAGAAGAAGTAGATGAATTACTAGATATTTCCTTAAATACACCATTTGACTATCGAAACAAAGCTATGTTAGAATTACTATACGGAACTGGACTCCGCATTAGTGAATTACTCAGTTTAACATTAAACGATATTGATCTTACAAACTGTACAGTAAGATGTACCGGGAAGGGGAGAAAAGAAAGAATTGTACCAATTAATGATTACATTATCACCTCTCTCCATCAATATTTAGAAAAAAGACCTCTTTTAGAAAAAAAGAAAAGCAATACCTATTCAGAGTTATTTTTAAACAATCATGGAAAGCCAATATCACGCCAAGGATTCTTTAAAATATTAAAAGAGTTATTAATCAAAAAAAATCTGAATCCTAACGTTTCTCCTCATACTTTAAGACATAGCTTTGCGACTCATTTATTAGAAAATGGAGCAGATCTTCGTGTAATCCAAGAAATGCTCGGTCATAGCGATATTGCGACTACTAGAATTTATACCCATATTACGAATCAAAAAGTAAGAAAAGATTATGAAGAATATCACCCAAGAAAGGACGATGAATAAGATGAAATTTAGACGAATATTTTTAGTTGTGATGGATTCATTAGGAGTAGGGGAGGCATTAGATGCCAATAACTACCAAGATCAAGGAGCAAATACTCTTGGTCACATTAAAGAAAAATATGATCTTTTTGTTCCTAACTTACAGAAACTAGGTTTTCTAAATACATTAAACATGGACGAAAATCCTAACGTTGAAGCTTATTATACAATTGCTAGGCCAACTAATCCAGGTAAAGATACCTTGACTGGTCATTATGAATTAATGGGTGTTAGAAATTTAGTACCATTTAAACAATTTACAGAAAATGGATTTCCTAGGGAGTTACTAGATCAAATTGAAAATATTACTCAACGACGTGTAATTGGAAATAAAAACGCTAATGGATTAGATATTATCAATGAATTAGGAGAAAGACAACTAGAATATGGTTTTCTTATTCTCTATACTTCAAATGGTTCTAATTTATGTATTGCTGCTCATGAAGATGTAATTCCTGTTGCAAAATTATATGAGTATGCAACTAAGATTAGACAGATTACCTTAACGGAAGAATTAAAAGTCGGTAGAGTAATCGCTCGTGTGTTTACTGGAAAACCAGGCAACTTTAAATTTACCAACGAAAAATGTGAATACGCCGTTAAACCACCAACCAAAAGTATTTTTAACTTATTAAGTGAAAGAGGATTTTCTGTTATCTCTATCGGAAAAATAGCAGATGTTTTCGATGGGGAAGGGATTACCAAAAAGATTAAAGCCAAAGATAATTCTGAAGCCATTAATAAATTAACGGATATTATGGGTAAAAACTTTACTGGTTTATGTGTATGTAATTTAAATGATTTTGATCAAGAATATGGTCATAAACGTGATTTAGAGGGCTATGCAAAAGCAATTGAAGAGTTCGATGTAGAAATACCTATGATTATCAATAAACTCGATATGGACGATTTATTAATCCTTACGGCTGATCATGGATGTGATCCAACTTTTCCAGGAAATGGCCATACCAGAGAAAACGTACCAGTCCTTATTTTTGGACGGAACTTAAAAGAACCAAAGAAATTAGATATTCTAGACTCTATGGCTGATATTGGTGCAACTATTACGCAAAACTTTGATACGATGCAACCACTAATTGGTACAGGATTTTTAGACAAATTAAAATAGCGTTTATTTAGCGCTATTTTTTTCATCGCATTGAAAACTCTGACAAATAGTTTCTTCTTGATCAGTAGCATAATTAGAATGCTTACTGTTACTAATCTGTATTTGATTCAAAGTACAATAATCACTATTTTGATACATACAAGAAGCTACCTGACATTTAATTTTCTGATTATTATTCATCATAAAACCTCCATTTATAAACTCCCCAAATAGTAATATTTTATACAGATAAAGGATATTCAATTATAAGAAGTTAACATAATATTAATTATACGAAGTTATATTTAATAGAAATTTAGGTAGAAAATACCTATAAAATACAACAAATATTATACAAATAATTATCTATTTCCTTTCAATGTTTAATTTAATTCTATAATATTATA
>UQRY01000025.1 GCA_900543675.1 uncultured Mycoplasmatota bacterium | reverse complement strand
TACAAGCAATGAAAAGCCTTAAAAATAAAGGCTTTTTTGATATTTTACATCATATTACTAATTAGAGCTTTTTTTTCATACCCGAAAGGTCGAGGGTTCGATCCCCCCCGTCGCTACCAAAAGAATTTCACTCGACCTTTCGAGTTTAGACAAAAACTGATTCACAATTAGAATCAGTTTTTTCATTTTGTCCTCACGCTATTTCAAAAATATAAATCCCAATACTATATTAAACTATCATTGTAATCGATCATTCAAATAACAATTAGCCTTATCTCTTAATACATTCATCTTTTCAGAATCCTTTTTATAAACAAAACGATTAAATAATTGATTAACATAATCTTTTTCTTTAATTAGTTTTAAACTACTATTAAATTCTAATCCAAAGACAAAAGCGATATAAGAAACCCAAATATCAATTCCTGTTTTTCTATCCTTACTTAAAATCGTTTTTTCCTTCATAAAATCATCAAATACCTTATCTGTAATTTTAGATTCCTCAATATCCTTTTCCGTAATATTAGCCATTATCCGAATATCATCAGTTGCTTTCGCTCTAAAACTATCTATTTTATCCGCATCCCTTATTATTTTAGCATGCAGTATTTCCCTATCAGTCGTACCTGACTCATCTAAAATATACTTACTATGATTCCCAATTGCTTTTCTAATAATTTCATCATACTTAGTAGTTGGAAGAAATTTTCTTATTTCATTCTGTTCAAATAAAAGTTTAACTCCTAAAGTAGCATGATCATAATTTGTGATATCTTCTCTAAAAGTTTTCATCTGTTTTGCCTGTTCAAATCTTCCTATATCATGTAAAAGAGCAATTACCATCGCCAAATCTGTATTTTCATCATCTAACCCCATATCTTCACAAATATATTTTGCGTTATTAACTACCTGATAAGTATGTTTTACTTTATGCATAATCATCTCATTATGTAAATCAAAATTATCCTTAAGAAAAAAATCAAAATATCTTTGGGAATCTTTATACATATCCATCTTCACATCTCCTAACATTTAAAAACCATCATATCGAACCACATCACTAATATTCTATTTTCTCTACTAACGATTATCCTAAAATCAAGATATATTATTAGGTTCTATCCGTATTATAACATTAACTAATTTTCCGGCTAAATATCATCAATTATTTCATATAAACATAAACAATTTTAAAAATATTCAGCGGTTCCATAAAGCATTATGTCAATATTCTTTAAGTTTTACAGTTATAAAGTTGCTTAAAGTCAAAACTTTACAGTTAACTATATTTATGCTACAGTATAATAACGCAAAAAGAAAGGAACAATTCAGTTATCAGCTTTTCAGCTTTTCAGCTTTTCAACTTATCAACATACTAGGAAAAGGATTACTAAATACCAAAATTTTTTCGTTGATTATCGATTACTCCTGACAATGCTTCTTCATCAAACCGTTCTAATAAACTATCTGCATCATGATGAAATTTATACTCTAACTCTTCTTTGTAAAGAGGAAATAACTGATAAAAATTAATCTTTCCCATGCCATCAATTCTTAAATCCCTATCTTTATTTACATCCACTAACAACATACTACAAAATTTCGTATCACTCGCATAAGGACTATTGTCTTCATCAGAAGAAATTGTATGACCATAACCCAACCAAGTATCATTATAAATCGGTAATCGTGCGATCGATTTCAATTGCCGAATTGGCCAATAATCTTCCTCTTTGGACGACTGAATATTCCAAGTAGGTGGCAAACATAAAACTAATTCAGCCCTTTCCAATTCCTGATCTTTCAACTCTCTAGGCGTATTCATCGAATAAGCCCCCATTCCCATTGTGATTAACTGATAATAATTATGCTCTTCAGTGGGCGGAATAATAAGAATATCCAAATGGATATCCAAAGATACAAGTTCATGAAAAACACTTTCATACTCTCCAAACTGTTCCATAATATATTCTTCATACTGGTTCAATGCTTCCTCCGAATATAAAAACATTGAATTTTTCTGTTTCTTCTTTCTATTCAATAATCCCATAACCATTCTCCTTTACCAAATAAATCTATCCTTACCACTTTCATTATATCAAATTTAATCACATATATCATAAATTTTAAATAACCTATTTCTAAAATATTTCCCCTCGATAAAAAATAAAATATAAAATACTAATTCTTATCTTTTTACCATTAACGTGTTATACTTAATTTAATAACAGAAGCCATAAATTTTATAGTCTTTCAATATAATAAACAAAATAATTATATTTAAAGGAGAAGTTCAATGAAAAACAAATCCATTTTTATCTCAAATATCATACGAAGTCTAATTTTTATCTTCATATTAGTCATTCTATTACTAAATAATACTGGTCTAACTAGACTGATGATTCTTCCCTTTATTATCTGCGGACTAGCGGTAATGGGAAAAAATATCTGTTTTCTCCTAGAAAAAAATAACTATGCGAATTTTTTTAGCCTATTATATAAAATTAGTTTCTTTGTTTTCTATTTCGGTTTTCTACTATTTGGGAGTTACTCTGTAATCAAAACAGGTAATTTCTTAACACTTATATTCACCATTCCATTCATTGTTTTAGGAATCTACTTTGTTCGAAAGAGTCTATTCAACTCCACAAAAAAGATAGAATCAAAGCCAAAGAAAAAAACTTTAGATATTAAAATAATTGTCGGTGGTAGTTTAGTACTTCTTACTTTCTTCATTGGAGTTGGTTGTTTATTTTTCGGTATCAAAGAAACCGTTCAATTAAATAAGACCACTAAGGATTACCTTACAACAAATGGTTATTTCAGTGATTATCATATTTATCGTATAGATAAAGAGGGAACAACCTATGAACTAATCTATACTTATGAAGTTAAAGGAAAAAATTATACAGTTTCTACCAATTATGGAACGAATTATATTCCTGATGAAAATAGTGTACGAGAAGTAAAATATGATCCTGACGATCCAAGCAAATCCATTTTAGTAGGAACCAATAATTACAATTTTCTAATCTACTTTGGTGCCTTCTTTGCTCTTGGTTCATTTGCTTTTATACTTGGCGGATTATACATTAAAGGGGTATTCGATAAAATAAAAATAGATATCATGGGCCTCTATTTTGGTTTCTGCTTTTTCCTTATTGGAATCGGTATTATCCTATTCCAAAATGGAACAACCACTTCCCTACTAGAAACCATTGAATCCTTTGGAGCATGGATAATTATTCCTATCTTATTTATCATCGTTGGTTTATTTCAAATAATCAAATGTTTATTTCTTAAGCCAGCAAAGAAAAATCAATAAAGGATGGATAAAATGAGAAATCTCAATAAAGAATTTGAACATAAAAATATAGAATATACGAAACTACTTGAATATGGCTTTACTTTAAAAAATAATCACTATGTCTTTGAACAAGAAATCAATGATAAACATTTTAAAGTACAGATAGAAATCTCAAACACTAATCAAACCTCTAAAATAATAGACTTATCAACGGATGAAGAATACATACTCATGGACATTAAACATGCTAGTGGTGACTTTATCAGAAAAATAAAAGAAGAATATGAAACTATTTTAAATGATATCATTACAAAGTGTACAACCCCGAATATATTTAAAAGTAAACAAGCTAAAGAAATCATAAAATATATAAAAGAAAAATATAATGATGACTTAGAATATCTATGGAAAAAATTTCCCAATAACGCTATATGGCGTAATAAAACTAATCATAAATGGTACGGAGCTTTATTAGTATTACCAGAAAATAAATTAGGAATAGATTCTGATCAAATCATCGAGATTATTGATTTAAGATATCCAAAAGATAAAATTAAAGAAATCATAGATAATCAAAAAATATTTGCCGGCTACCATATGAATAAAAACAGTTGGATCACCATAAAACTAGATAGAAGTATGGATAATAAAGAAATCTTTAAATTAATCGATAATAGTTATCAATTGTCATTAGAAAAATAACTTCGCATCACTATTTCATTCGATACATATTTAGTAATATTTGAGTTATCATGAAAATCAGCGACATAGAAAAAATCAAAACAAATCATAATTTATGGAGGAATTTTATGAATAGTATCATCATATATGCTTCTCAATATGGAGCAACCCAAAAATATGCCGAAGAACTTTCAAAAAGAACGAACATCCCCGTCATTTCCTTTAAAAATATAAAAGACATAAATAGTTATGATCAAATTATTTATTTAGGCGGTTTATATGCTGGAGGAGTATTAGGGATGTCCAACACACTTAAAAAAATAAACGATATAACCAATAAAACGATCATACTAATCACTGTTGGACTAGCTGACCCTCAAGATAAAGAAAATAAAAATAATATAAGAAAAAATATGGAAAAACAACTAGATAAAGAAGTTTTTAAACACGCAAAGATATTTCATTTAAGAGGAGCGATAGATTATAAAAATTTAAAATTTACTCATAAAACGATGATGAAATTACTTTACCATGCCGTCAAAAACTTACCAGAAGAAAAGAAAAGTGCTGAAGATAAAGCCATGATTGATACCTATAATCAAACAGTTAGTTTTATTGATTTTTCCAAGCTAGATCCTATTGTTAATGAAATACATAAATAAAATTTAAAAAAATAAAGAAGAAAGCATTATTGTCTTACATATAAATAAGCATATTTATCACAGTGCAATTCTTCTTTATTTTTTATTCTACAAGTTTCGGTAATTAATTTCTCTTCATTTTGTAAAACTAAACTGTCCCCATTAAGACTATATGTACCGGTTTCCGTAGTTTCTGACATTTCTAATTTATATTTCCCTTCTCCATCCAAAGTTAAATAAAAAGGAATATCAGCTTTAGAATAAATAGGTTCCCCATCTTCATAGCCCAAGATATAAATATATTGAGTTTTGTCTGCTACCCAAACACCCTCTACTTCAGAGAACCTATTATCCTCGTTATTTAAAGATTTATTATCGTCTTTGTTTAAAATAAATATAACACCTATCGTTACCAATAATAGAAATACTAAGAAGATAACCAATAATACTCTTTTTTTCTTTTTCATCCTATCCCATTCCAAACCAATAGTCTATTCATTATCTAGATAAGTTAAAAACATTTA
Source organism: uncultured Mycoplasmatota bacterium (assembly GCA_900543675.1). Lineage (GTDB taxonomy): Bacteria > Bacillota_I > Bacilli_A > RF39 > UBA660 > Alloscybalousia. The sequence continues at coordinate 23,073 of UQRY01000025.1, read as the reverse complement.
GTAAAGTTATAATATACTATTATATTAACATACCTTATTATATATGTCATTTTTTTATTTTAAATGTGTCATCAATATGGAAAATTTCCTCATAAATCATCCCAATCTTATGCATAGTTCAATAATATGACAAAATGATATCTTCTAAATAGAAAAATTTTCATTTTCTTGTAACTAATTCTTTTTTTATGCGTCTATATAATGAATCGATTCAAAGGAGGTATCCATTTGACCAATCATGTTAACTTCAATATAGAAATGATTATTGATGAATATTCAAACTATGTATTTAAAATCATCAATAGTATTGTTGGTACTTCTTTACCGTATCAAGATAAAGAGGAAATTGCCTCCGACGTATTTTACTTACTATGGAAAAATCAAGAAAACATCAATACCGATTTAAAGTCATATATTAGCGTAATCGCTAAAAATTGTTCGTATAGTAAATTAAGAAAAAAGAAAATAAATTTTGAATTAAAAGAAGAACTAATTTCTAATGACTCAGAGTTTAATCATCAATCTACAAGCGAACAACTCTTTACCGTCAGGCAAAAATTAAATGACTTAAAAGAAGAAGAAAAAGAAATATTTTATCTTTATTATGTTTACGGTTATAAAATAAAAGAAATAGCCAAACAATTAAAATTAAATTCTGGAGTAATCAAAATCAGACTTTATAGAATAAGAAAAAAATTAAGGGAGGGATGATGATGAAAAAAATGGATACTACTCATATAAAAGAAATGACAAACCAAATTATTGGTTATGAAAATTTTAAACAGGAGGAAATCATGAAAAAAAATAAATTACAAAAAATAGCCTTTGTAGTAACTGGTGTATCATTTTTAAGTGTTGGGACAATAACCGTTAATGCTTTAACAGATAATGCAATTACAGATGCAGTTAAGGAGATTATGCCAATCAGTGTAATAACAAACAATCAAGAAGAAAAGAAAAATGCTACTTGTAAAAAATTAGATAATGGTCATATTTCTTGTATCATCGATGAAGAAGTTATCGAAGAGGAAGATCAGACAACTATTCAGCATGGGGTTAAATATGAAATAGAAAGTGAATTTTCTGAAGGAATAGATATGGGTATGCCAGAAATTATTATTGAGTATAATGAAGAATAAACAATTCCGTTAATAAATACTTTCTTGTTCACAGCAGTATTCTCAATCAGTAAATCATTGTAAAATCTATATTACTACAGTACAATAGTAATGTAGATTTTTTTAAGGAGAAAACATATGGAAAATATAGAAGAAATTATTAAAAATACTAATGAAGAGAACCAAAGTAAAGTAAACTGGACTAAAGCTTGGAGTACGAAGTACCCTATTCTAAAAACTTATCAACAAGAAGTAGACATAGAAAAATACAAACAAGAAATTAGAGAACTACTTAACAATTTACAAGAAACTTATCACTATAATGAGCTAGACGCCATGTTGGTATTAAAAGATATTCTTGCTCATGAATACTTAGATAAGAAATAAAATTATACTCTAGGAATATTTCCTGTTCAAAAGAACTTTTTCATTATAAATTGTAATGAGAAAGGAGAAATATATGGATTAGAAGAAAATTGGAAAGTTTATTGCCGAATCAAAAAAAGCAAAACAGTTAGAAAAACAGTCAAATTCTCTAGGTAGTTTGGTTGTTTTATTGTACAATAAAATAAAGGAGGAAACTATGTCACTACAAAAAGCAAAAGAACATTTAAAAAAATATGGATTAGAGGATAGGATCAAAGAGTTTGACGTCTCTTCTGCCACGGTTCTTGAAGCAGCAAATGCGATTGGATGTGAAGAAAAGAATATCGTAAAAACGTTATCTTTCCTCGTTGAGGAACAACCAATTTTAATTGCTGTTTCTGGTAATGCCAAAATCGATAATCATAAATTTAAAACAGAATTTAATACCAAAGCCAAAATGATTCCCTTTGACCAAGTAGAACCTTTAATTGGTCATGCCGTTGGCGGGGTCTGTCCTTTTGGCATAAACGAAAATGTCAACGTCTATTTGGATAGCTCACTAAAATCGTTAGATATTCTCTACCCTGCTGCTGGTACTTCAAATAGCGCAGTAAAATTAACCCTAAAAGAACTAGAACAAGCCTCTAATTATAAAAAATGGATTGATGTCTGTAAAGAAGAAGAAAATTCTAAATAAAGAAAGGAGTTTATAATGAAAAAAATAGAATTTGTAAGATTAAAATCAACCCTTAAAGGTTATGGTTTAGGAAAAGGAGTCAAATATAATTTTGAAAATACTAGAGAAATCATTGAAGAAAAAGCCAAAGAAGGTTTTTCGTATTGTGGATTCGTTCCTGTAGAACAAAGAGGTACTGGCGAAGCTACTATCATTGATCTAATATTCGAAAAAGATGAATAAAATAGCCAAAATAAACGATAAGGAGATAAAATGACAAAAGCAAACAAAAAATGGATCATTTTAGGAGGATTACTAATTTTATCCATCGGAATAACCATAGTCCTTGCCTATGTAAATCGAGAAAAACCTTATACGATAAACATTTTACATTTAGAAGATATCACAACAGTTAAAATCGATGACTTAACATTAGAAGACAACGTCACAGAATATCACGATCAAGATATCATCGAAGAACTCTACCATATTTTCTACAATAAAACGACTAATGAAGAAAGCACAACCCTAAATCCAGAATATCCCGATATATTATACATTGTTACCTTTAGTGATCAAAAAGGAAATTTCACTTCCATGTATATTTATAGTAGAGAGGGAAATTACTATATAGAACAATCCTACAATGGAATTTATAAATCTTCAAAAGAAGAATTTGAGTGTGTAGAAAAATATGTAGATTAACTCACACAAACCAATATTTGCCAACTTTAACCTTTTTAAGTCGATTTTTTTGTTATGAAAAAATAGGATATAATAAAAAATAGGAGGAAATGATATGAAGAAAAAAATTAAAACTACCGAAGCAATCTTTCCCATGCCTGTGTTGATGATTGCGACTTATAATGAAGATAACAGTATCGATGTTATGAACGCTGCTTGGGGCATGATGTTAGAAAGAGATTTGATCGTTCTAAATCTAACCGAAACCCATAAGACGGTAAAAAATATCAAAGAAAGAAAAGCTTTTACCGTTAGTATTGCCGATAGTAAACACGTCGTAGAAGCAGATTATTTTGGCGTTGTATCTGGAAATAATACCCCTGATAAATTTAAAAATAGTGGTCTTACCGCTATAAAGTCTGAAAACGTTGATGCCCCAATCGTTAATGAATTCCCTATCTGTATGGAATGTGAATTTATCGAATATCAAGATAATGAATATGGTTGTGGTGTAGTTGGTAAAATCGTCAATGTCTCTGCCGATGAAGAAGTACTAGTAAACGGTAATGTCGATGTTTCCTTAGTTAACGCAATTAGCTTTGACCCTTTCACCCACGGATACTACAAAATAGGGGAAAGAGTTGGAGAGGCCTTCAAAGACGGTTTAAAATTAAAAAAGTAAAAGAAAACACTAAAGAGAATAGTTACCTACTCTCTTTTCTTTACTGTTTTTTCTAAAAGAAATTTTCTTATCCCCATGATATAATAATTAAAAAAGGAGAAACACAAATGAATATCGAAATTATTTTTGAAAAAGAACATAATCAAGCTGCTGCATACTTAGCTCATACTTTAGTTGGCGTATGTCAATTCATAGAAACAGAAAAAGAAGTTTGGAACATCATCCATACAGAAGTAGATCCTGCTTGTCAAGGACAAAAAATTGCGCGAAAACTAGTAGATACAGTTATTAGCGAAGCACAAAAAGAAAATAAACAGTTAATTGCCGACTGTTCCTATGCCAAAAAAATTCTTACTGAAAAAGACAATTCTGCTTTAAAAGTAACCGTATAAAGAAAGGAAAAAAGCAATGAAAGAAATCATAACTAATGAAATCATCAAGAAACTCCTATGAAGAAATTTAAACTATAGTCATAAGTGAATAATGAGGTGAAATCATGTATAGAAGAGGAAAAGTTGTAGTTCTCAAAGAATTGATAGATAAAAAAGATAAATCGATAGCCGATATGCTGTATTTGATCATTCCTGGTATTCTAGTCATGACTTTATTGGCTAGTGGTATTTTGATGTTAGTTTTCGGGATCAAAGAATTTTATGAGAATTTTCAAAAAGCCAAAAACACGCAAACAACAACCGGATATTTTTATGATTATGGCATCTATGGAGGAAACGAAAAAAATGGCGAAATTGTTCAATACACTTATCAATTATTCTATCACTATACCGTAGATGGTAAACAATACACGGTAAAAACAGATTACGGTACAAATTATCTGCCCGATATGAACAGTACCAAAGAAGTACAATATGACCCTAATCACCCAGAAGAAGCTACGCTAATTGAGACTAATCATAGTAGTCCCCTTATCCTATTGGGTGTCTTCTTTACCTTTGTTGGCCTCAGCTTTGTACTTATCGTTTTAAATATTTTAGGTTGTTTCGATCGAATGAAATTTGATATCTTTACCCTTTATTTCGGCGCATCACTTTTATTTCTGGGAATTAGTATCCTTCTCTATCAACTAGGCTTTACTTTCTCCATAAAAGAAATGATTGAATCCTTTAGGTGGTGGATCATTATCCCCCTACTCTTTATCTTAGTAGGAATTAAACTAATCATCAATAGTATCAAAATTAGTTTTTCTCGAAAAAAAATAGTTATTTAAGGAGTACTGAATAAGAAAGTACTCTTTTTTCATTCATTGATTAATGTTAGAAACTAAAATCCTTTTTTCTTCTACAATCTCTAATTAATATAATCCCCCAACTTCCTAATAAAACCAAAATAGTTAAAACAGAAACTTTTCTAGCTATTCGCATACCTAAAGTTCCCGGATAAGTTAAAGAATAAGTTCCTGATGAAGAAAGTTCTACCTCTAAAAAACCATTTTTACTTTCTCTTAATGGATACTGATTCCCTTCACTATCTTCTACTACATATCCTTTATAATAGATTCTTGGTAATTCCAAAGTTACTTTATTCTTGGTTTCTATTTGCCAAGTTAAATCAGGTACTCGATTCTTTATTATTTTGACTTCTATATCAGCTGATGAATAGATTTGTTGATCACGTTTATTCTCAGCTAAATATTTTTTGGCTTGAACAGGCAAATATTCACGTTGCCATCCCATTCCTTTATTCCATTTAATATTATCCATATCAATCACTACATCACTCGAAAAATGAATTGCCGGAATCGTGGAAAGTAAAAGAAGAAGAGTTAATCCACTCAAAAGCCAAGCCGACCGTACTTTTCTTAGACAAAAAGGTGCAAGCATACTGATCACTAGCCCACTAAACGTAAGTAATCGCCAAGGAAATTGAATAGTTTTCAAAAAATCTGGAGCATACTTCCAAGGAATTATTTTTAAAGAAAGAATAATCGTCAAAACACCTACTACAACAAGACCCTTTTGATAAGGAAATTCCTTTATTCCCTTCTTAAATGTAAAAATTAGTAACAAAATAACAATTGGATAAAAATAATACTCTACATCATGAACATCCATACCTTGAAAAATATTAAAGTAATCGAGTGGATATAGACCAGACTTGGCGATTCGTTTAGTCATCTCACTAGCAGAAAATACCACATAACTACCAGAAGTACGCAAGATAAGGAGTCGAACCCAAAAGAAAGAAGTTAACATTAATATTAGAAAAGTCGCAACGCAAAAAGGGATCATAAACGTTTTCTTAAAAACTTGACGACGATAAACAAATAAAAAAATCGCTAAAAACAAAGTAAAATAAATCATCAAAGTCAAGTGAGAAAGGATTCCTCCAGTATACCCCAAGATAAACAACGGATAAAAATGTTTTTTATCCTGTTGAAGCAGTGCATAAACTCCGGATAAAATCATCGGCAAAAAAACAAATACCGCACATTCCGCTAAAGCATCTCGAATATAGATATCCGAAAGATGATATGGAAAAGACATATAAATTAAACTAGCAAAAAAGGCAACCTTCTTATTTTTTGTAAAACGATAACTGGCTTCATACATAGTAAGTCCAGACAACGCTAAAAAAAGAAAATGAACCACTTTTAAACTAAGTAACACATCCCCCTGAAAAAGATAAGCAGACAAATAAGCTGTTAACGTATGCGCAAATGGCGGATAAAACATTTGACTACCATACCCTAATCCATCCGCAATATAATCTAAAATTGGACTAGGTACTACTTTTCCCGCTTGAAGTTGTTCCTCTATTGCCATTATATTCGTAATATGATAAATACTATCATGTCCAGCATGATACGCATTCATAAACATCGGTAACATCAAAACAACAGCAATTAAAATAATGATGAATATGTTCAATAAATGAGGATGCTTCTTCATGGATATTTCCTTTCGTACCAGATACAATTATTATAATGAAAAAAAAGATAGATTTCTTTATTCACATTCTATCTTTTTTTACTTTTGGTCAAATTAGACAAACTTATACACGAATTTTGTCGACAAATTACTCAGCGCTGATCATTGGGGCCACTAAATCTTGAGGATTTCTCTTTTCCATTTCTGATTCTATAGCATCCTTAATCCGTAAACCAATTACATCAGAAAAACCATTAAACGTTTCTTCACCAACAATAATATAAGGTACTCCTGATAAAGTATCTCCAAATTCTTTTGCTACTTTCTGCATATTGGCTTGGTTTTCTTCACTGTTCCATACTTCGTATTCAATTAAATTAATTTTATCATCTAATTCTTCATCTAACTCTTCTAAATAAGTTCTAGCCCTTTTACACACCGGACAAGTTTCTCCTGAAAATAAATAGACATTTACTTCATGATAACGATTCTTATTCATAAAAAGAATGAAAACCAAACTAGCTAGTAACACAACCACGATAATCGCAGTAATGATAATAATTTTCTTTTTTCTATCCATCTTTATTTTTTTCATTTTTACTCCCTCTTTTCCTTCTACTTCAACTTTTTTATCTTCTGTTCTTTATTTTCTATTTCTTCTTGCCATAATTTTAATGCTTCGATATCACTACCGACAAACATTTGTAAAATACAATCACTATCTAAAACTGGATCATGACCGATAACCATATACCTACTAGAAGCATCTTTCTCTATATGTTCAAGAATCAAATCAGGAACATCCACTAATTCTTTTTTTGTTCCAATAAGATCTAATCCCCTTTGAGAGCGCTTATAAATTCGATAAATCATACTCATCACAGTTTAGTTTATGCATCTAATTTGAAAAGTTGTTCTAATGTCCTCTCATGTAACCCATCAGAAGTTAAAGCATAGTAGCGATCAACTACTTCCGCAAGAAATTTTCGATCATGAGAAATACTGATAATTACTCCTGGATAATTCTCAAGTGCCTGACGAATAACTGGATTAGAAAGTGGACTCAAATTTCTAGTTACTTCATCCAACAACAATACATTAGCCTGACTAAGATACAGCTTTACCAATAAAATTTTCGCTTTAGTTCCACCACTAAGAAGGCGAATTGGCATTTCCATCTCCCAAGGAGCAACTTTCAAATTACCTAATTGTGTTCTAATTAAAGTCAATTCATCCTTTTCCCCACTCGTCGTTAAAAAAGCTAATGGTGTTTGTTCTTCATCCAATTGTTCATCATAATTTTGAGCAAAATACCCTACGACTAAATCTGTACGCATCATCAACTGCTTCGCAATTTCCTTTAATAAGGTTGTCTTTCCACTACCGTTTTCGCCCACAATCGCAATATGTTCTCCACCGGTCACTGTAAGCGTAATCGATGAAGATAAGTGCTTATCACCAATTTTCAAAGGAAAATCCTTAAGATCAAGAATTTTTTTCTGTCTAGGTACTTCTACTTGTGGAAAAGAAAGACGAATACTTTCTTCCACATCAGGATATTCTGTTAGACTAATCGCTTCTAGCTTTCTTGCCTGTGCCTTCAAATTATGCATTTTCTTTTTTAATAATCGCCCACCATGAGGATCACGTCTAGAAATTGTTTCCTGACGATACTCAACTTTTTTAGTAATTTGATCTAATTTCTTTTGTTTTTTCTCATATTCCTTTTCTTCAAAACTAGCTTGTTGTTCTTGCTTAACAAGACTACGTAATCTTAAATCAACATACTGTCGATAACCAACTCTCAAAAAAGTATGACGACTACATGTCTTCTTGCGCACCTGTTCTAAATGAAGAATTCCTGTTGCGGTATTTTCCAACAACACCTCATCATGCGAAATATAAAGAATCGGTAAATCCACTTGTTGAATAAATTCTTCTAACCAAAGAATCGTCATAAGATCTAAATTATTACTTGGCTCATCTAAAAATAAAATATCATATTTATCCAGTAACAACCTTAATAATTGAATTTTTATCTGTTCTCCACCAGATAAAACAAATATAGGCTTGTCTAAAATCTCATCTTCTAGTTTTAATTCTCGCAAATATCGGTAAAAGTCATTGACCTTTTCATAATATCCTTCTTGGTTTTCAAACAAAAATGTAAAAACCGTCTTCTCTTTTTCCTTATCCTCTAAAAATTGGGGCAAATAACCGATCCGTTTTCCTTTTGTTTCTACTGTTCCCGTCATCGTAGCATAGTCACAGATTCCTAACAAACACTTTAATAAAGTAGATTTTCCATCTCCTTCTTCTCCAATAATCGCGATTTTTTCCTTTTTATTTAATACAAAGCTCAAGTCATCAATCAATGTTCTCGTGCCTATCGTAATCGTAATATGACTTGCTTCTAACATTCATTTCTCTCCTTTCTGTCTTTATTTTTTAGATAATAATATTCTCATGCTCCCACCTCCAAAGTTTAAGCCTACATATTCTTATTATATAACAAGTTTAGTTCGTTTGGGTAGAAAAAAAACTACCTAAGTAGCTTTTCTAAATCATTATTGAACAAATACTGTTTTACCTCTAATTATCGTCTCTAATATTTGAATAGTTAAAAGTGAGTCAACATCTACTTCAAGAGGATTCTTATCGAGAATAATAAAATCTGCATATTTGCCAGGTAAAATACTTCCTTTCTCATTTTCCTCAAAATAAGAATACGCTACATGAAAAGTAACTGCTTTTATGGCATCAAGAACGGTAATTTGTTCTTCTTTTCCTAAAACAACACCTGAAGAAGTCTCTCTCTTTACACTACACCAAATACTATGAAACATGTCTGGTGGCAATACTGGAGTATCTTGGTGAAGAGTAAAAGGTAAACCAAGTAGATTTGCGGTATGGCAAGGACTAATCCTATAAGCACGATCCCCTAAATTTTCAAGATGAACATCACCCCAATGATAGACATGTTCAACAAAAAAGGAAGGAATAATACCAAGACTCGCCATTTTCTTTAATTGGTCTTCTCTAACCAATTGGGCATGAATCATAACTGGTCGATACTTACTAATAGAATCTATCCGACTACAAATACGAATAAATTGTTCACAGGCAGCATCACCATTACAATGAACAAGTACTTGCTTTTTATCTTCTACTACTTTTTTTAAATAATTTTCTAATTCTAAATCTGTATAAACAGGGTAACCACAATAAGTAGCCTCTTTCTCGTAAGGACGTGATAACCAAGCAGTTTTCCCTTGAGGAGAACCATCTAAAAATAATTTATAACCACCAATTCGGTAATGATTTTGATAATCTTTATATTCAGGATGCTCAAGCAGTAAATGCCCACTTGTCTTCATATCGATGTAACTTACAATATCTAAGCGTAAACTCTGATTTTTTGCTAACATACTTAATAACTGAAAATCTTTCTCTCCTGTTTTCCCATCCTGTGCAGTCGTAATTCCATGAGCCAAATACCAATCTTCCGCTTTTTGATAAGCCGTACATAAAGTATCAAAGGAAACTTCTGGTAAATAAGAAGTCGCTTCCATAAAAGCTGCCTCCTCTAAATAACCCGTCAAATGCCCAGTATCATCTCGACCAATCAAACCACCAGTAGGATTTTCTTTTTCTTCCGTAATTCCCGCTAATTCCAAAAACTTTCCGTTCCCTACTCCCATATGCCCAGACTTATGTGTAATTAAAATAGGAATATCACAAGAAACTTTGTCCAAAACTTCACGATTGGGATGTTTCTTTTCTTGTAATTGATTATGATCATAACCAAAGGCAATCAAACAAGTCTTATCCGGGGTTAATTGAGAAGATAAAGTAGTAACTAAATCCGAAAAGTTCTGACAATTAGATAAATCAACCATATCTAAAACGGTCGCTACTTGAGTAATATGACTATGACTATCAATAAAAGATGGCATTAACGTCTTTCCCTGTAAATCGACATATTCCGTATCCTTAAGATCTAATGGAACTTGGTCATAATAGACTTCCTTAACCAAACCATTTTCCACTAAAACACCTAACGCATAAAGAGGTTCTTCTAACGTAATAATTGTTCCTTGATAATAAAGTGTTCGCAAAATCATCATCTCCTAAATTTAAAAAGAATAGTACCTAACTACTCTTTTATACTATATCCTTAATTCTCACTTTTATGTAAAGTTGCCCGCTTAGTAATAAATTCACCAGCTAAACCAAACTTTTTCTTATTAATCATATAAAGATAACCAAATACACTAAAGACAAAAGCCCCAATACAATTGACAAACATATCTTTCATCGTATCATGTAATCCAATATCTAAATATCCATCCATCTCTAGTAAAACATCTTCTTGTCCATATAATACGGTATGGGTAATACTAGGAATAGAAACTACCTGATTATCTTGTTCAGGATCAAAAGTTACCGTATTGATATGATCCACAATCTCATCTTTTTGCATATCCAAACCAAATAAAGTATCCATTCCATACTCGAAAAATTCCCACGCAACCCCAATTGTCATCGAAAAACAAAACGCCACTAAACAAACAAAGATTGGCGACAAATGAAAAGACTTACTATTTTCATTAAGTAAATACACTAAAGAAAAACCAACACTCGCACATAAAAAACCATTTAAGGTATGTAAAATAGTATCCCAATAAGGAAAAGTACCATAAAAGTTATTAATTTCTCCTAGAATTTCGGCGGCAAAAATAAAACAAAAGATAATAATTTCTAATACACTAGGTAACTCGATCTTCATCTTTTTCTCAATAAAAAAAGGTAATAAAAATAAAACTAATGATAACACACAAAGGGCTGCATTTTGAAAATTACCATTCATGATCTCACGAATCATACAAATAATAATCAACGTACGAAGTAAAAAATAAACAAATATCGATTTTCTATCGTTTCCCTTAATTAAATTTCTCACTTTTTCATGCATACTATCAACTCCTTGACTACCATAGTTCTAGTATAGCATACCCGCTATAAGAAAACCACTATTGTCTGAATCTAAGAGCCATTTTTTACCAATAAATCCATCAAATAAAAACGAAAAAAAAAACGATAATTCCTATTTATTTCCTAACTTCAATCAAAATTCCATGTGATTTCAATCTTTCTAGTATTGGTAATAGGATCATAACCATCGATTAAAATTTTTTCCACAAAATCTTGAACAATTTCCCTACTTAAACTAGCTAACTGCGTATATTTTTCAAATACCGACTGTACTTGGACAGCTTTTCGTTTTTTGGAAAGTAGCTGTATTTTTCCTTCTAACAACTGAAGTTGTTTATTTAAGTATTCCTGATCTAATCGATATTTATCGCGCAACAAAAAAAATTCTTTCTGACTAAGATAAGTCTTGGTAAAATCTTCATATAAGTTAGAAAAAGTATTTTGTTTTTGTTCAAGTTCCTGACATAACTTTACTTTTTCTTGTTGTAAAGCAATAAGTTCTTTTTCTACTTGACAATCTTGACTAAGATTTCCTAAAGATTGATAAAGATTAAGTTGATAATCTACTTGATAATATTTTTGTAACAATAAATTAAACTGGTTAAGAACAGCATCATATAATTCTTTCTCATGAATATATTTCTGGTTCGTACAATCATGAAAGTGGTTAACTTTATCTTTACAACACAAATACCGAAATCCTTCTGTATCTTTCTTACCACACTTATAAAATACCCGTCCACAGCATGAACAAAATACTTTTCCCGCAAAAAGATGAACCACACCATCTTTACTACACTTCTTCCTCTGTTTCAATTTAGTTTGAACTTGTTGAAACAATAAAGAATCAATAATTGCATCATGAGTATTTTCCACTCGAATTCTTTCTTTTTCGGAAAGATAAATTTTTGTTTTATTCTTATAACTAACCGTTGTTGTCTTAAATTGAACCAAGTTTCCAAGATAAACTTCGTCTTGTAAAATTTTTCGAATAGTAGTAATACTCCAAAGATATTGTTTCCTTAGTCGAATTTGATACTCACTAGCTAATTGAGAATAAGGAAAAAGAGAATCAATATGATAACGATACTGAATATGATCATGATTTTTCAAAAGAGTAATCGTAAATTCATAAAAAATATCATTCATACGATCTAATTCTTTCGTATAAACAGCAATACAAGTAGCTTTTTCTGGTAAAGATTCTCCAATAACTAGGGGTTGCCAAAATAAATGATTATCAAAATCCAAAGAACCTGTTTCAGAAAAAGAAGAATTTATCTCCGATAAAGAGCAACAAGAATAATAAAACTTTATCTTCTCATTTTTCACCTTAGTTAAAGTAATTGAACCACCGCCTTGACGATAAAAATGAGTATAGTTAGTCAAATACTCTAATGTAATCAAGTTACGAATAATATGTCCAGTATGATTATAATAATAAATACGCAATAAGTAACTGCCTGTTAAAGAAAAAGTAGTCAGAATAGAAGAGTTTAAGCAAGGTAACTTCAAATGACTTCCCATCATTAATTTATACTCTAAGGGACTAGGAATTCCATCTTGATTTAGTCTTTTAGCAATTTTTCCCATACCATATCCGTAGTTATATTCTTGAAAAATACGAATAATATATGGTTTTACTTTTAAATCTGGCAATAAATGATTCTTATTTTCTGGATCTTTTTGATATCCATAGGGAGCAAAACTTCCCGTATACTCACCATTTTCTCGCTTTGATTTTAAAGTTTGTCTAATATTATGAGAAGTATCTTCTAAAAACCATTCATCAGTAAGACCGATAATTTGACTCATTTTCTTTGTCTCTTTTCTAGTATTATCGATTTTTTCCATCAAAGAAACAAAACGAACATTCCATTCATGAAACTTATTATGAACATACTTCTCAACAATTTCCATATCTCGAGCAAATCGAGCTTGTGATTTTACTAAAACTACATCAATTTGTCGCATCCGACAAGCATCGATCATTTTCTTGAAATTAGGACGAGTAATATCCGCACCTGACCAATCTTCATCATCATAAATAGCAACAATTTCCCATTGGTGTTGATAGGCATAATTTCGCAACATTTTCTCTTGATTTTTTATACTTTCCGAGCGTTCTTCTTTAGTTAATTTATCCCGATCTTCATCAGATAAACGTAAATATAAGGCAACCCGCGTCATGACTTCTTCGCATCCGGAGAAAAGAATTCAATTTTTTGAATGGTGTGATAAAACTTTTTATTAAACGCTATCTTAAGATCTTCTGAGGAATTCTTAACTTTTATTTTTTCTGTACAAATATACTGAACTTTCTTCTTCACCTCTAAAATCACCTGTACCTACCCTATTTTATTCAAAAAGTCAAAAAAAAGAAGAAACAAGCATTCTTCTTTTCCTTATCAACTATAAATAGAGAATCTTTTTATTTTAAAAATCCCGAAATAATCGCATTTTCTGCTTCTTTTTCACTTAACCCAAGCGACATCAATTTAACCAACTGACTTCCCGCTATTTTTCCGATAGCCGCTTCATGAATCAAATTAGCATCAACACTTTGAGCATCAATTTCAGGTATCGCTTTTACGCGCCCATTTTCTTGAATAATCGCATCACATTCCACATGACCATAACACAAATCTTTTCCGATAATATTAGAAGAAAACTCTTGATAAGAATCATCCTTGGCAACAGAACGAGAAACTACATGACAGCTCGCATTACCTCCACCTAATGTAACCTGAAAATCTGTAGTAGCTGTCTGGTGATTACTCGTTAAAATTTTCTCGTTAATCACTAAAGTTGCCCCATCCTCAACATTCGCTTTTGTGATTCTAATCGATTCATCTACTCCCTTTAACTGAATCGTATCCATCATCAAATAAGAGCCCTTTTTCATAGAAATCTCAGTAGTAGGATTTAATACTTTTTTTCCTTTACCCTTACCTTCAGCATAATGCCTTTCAATATATCGAACTTTAGCATTTTCTTCCAAAAAGAAACGATGAATTCCATTGTGTTGTGATTGTTTCTCCGCATGATTATGAATCCCACAACCAGCTACAATTGTTACATTCGCATTCTTTCCAATGTAAAAATCATTATAGACAATATCCGTAAGACCACTTTCTGTAATGATAACCGGAATATCGATAATACCAAATAAAGTATCAGGCAACACTTCAATATCAATTCCACTACCATCTTCTTTGGAGCGAATATGAATATAAGGGTTTTCTTTTCTCTTTTGTAGGTATCCATTTGCACGAATATTGTAAGCATCTGCCTGCTCAATGGAACCATGATTCAAAACTTCATTCAATAAATTCGTCTCTACCTTATCCATTCATCTCACCTCCGCTACAACATTTAGCTTCCTGGAAAATACAAGATGCCATATTCTCCCGTGTATCCATTTTGGCAATATGTCCTTCTTCCATCAAGATAATCACATCCGCAATATTTAAAATTCGTTCTTGATGGGAAATCACTAACGTAATTCCTGAATTACTGCGTCCAAGTTGTTGAAAAACACGATTCAAAGAACGAAAACTCCATAAATCAATTCCCGCTTCTGGTTCATCAAAAATCGCTAACTTTGGTTCTCGTGCCAAAACAGTCGCGATTTCAATTCGCTTCAACTCACCACCAGAAAGAGAGTTATTTACTTCACGATCAATATAATCCAAAGCACATAAACCCACTTTAGATAAAATCGAACACGCTTCTTTCTTATCGATTTCTTTTCCCGTTGCGATTTTTAATAAATCATAAACCGTAATTCCTTTAAAACAAACCGGTTGTTGGAAAGCAAACCCAAAACCAAGTCGGGCTCTCTCATCAATTGATTTTTCAGTAATATCGACACCATCTAATAAAATACGTCCCGAATCCGGTTTTTCTATTCCCATAATAATCTTAGCCAAAGTACTTTTTCCACTACCATTTGGCCCAGTTATCGCATAAAACTTTTCTCTTTCTAAACGTAGACTAACATGATCCAAAATCACTTTATGATCACGTGCAAAACAAATATCGATTAATTCTAACATTTTTTTCTCCTTTCTTCATTTAATCTATTAAAATAATCTAAATGATATCTTATCATACCATTTAAATAAAACTTCTTCGATGACTCAGTATTATTCTATCATCTTTTTTTAAATAAGTCTTGAAAAAAATAAGATAAGCAGCTTTTCAATTTCATTTTCACTTTCAAAAAAACAAGTGTCCATTCAACAAGGAAATATAGCTAGTCGTTTCCAAATAATCCCCAACATGGTATAATGAAAAAGAATAGATAAGGAGACAGATATGATTGAATTTAAAAATGTAACCAAAAAATATAAAAACACAAAAGTATTAGATAATATTTCTTTTGTGATTGAAAAAAATAAAATTACTTCGCTCATTGGAGAAAGTGGTTGCGGTAAGACTACAACCTTAAAAATGATCAATCGTCTAATTGAACCAACAGAAGGAGAAATCTTAATCGATTCTGTCAATATAAGAAAGAAAAATGTCATTGATTTAAGACGTAGTATCGGTTATGTCATCCAACAGACTGGTTTATTTTCACATATGACGATTCGGCAAAATATCGAGATTATTCCTAGATTAGAAAAGAAAAAAGAAAAAGATATCGAAGCAAGAACAAAAGAAATGCTTGATATGGTGGGATTGAAAGAAGAATATTTAGACCGTTACCCTACTGAATTATCAGGTGGGCAACAACAAAGAATAGGAATCGCTAGAGCTTTTGAAAATAATCCGGAAATTATCTTAATGGATGAACCATTTAGTGCCCTAGATCCCCTAACGAGAAGCAGTTTACAAGAAGAATTATTACGACTTCAAGAAACATACAAAAAAACAATTGTCTTCGTTACTCACGATATGGATGAAGCCATCAAAATATCGGATAAAATTGCGATTATGGATAATGGAAAAATTGTTCAATACGATACACCAGAACAAATTTTAAAACATCCAGCTAATGACTTCGTAAGAGAATTTGTCGGCAATAAAAGAATTTGGACATCTCCTAAATTAATTAAAGTAGAAGATATTATGATCACTAATCCCGTTACTTGTCGTCCTAATTTTTCTTGTTTTTACTGTCTAAATAAGATGAAAATGTCAAAAGTAGATAGTTTAATGGTCGTAGACGAAAACAAAAAATTATTAGGTGTTTTATACGCAGAAATGTTAACAGGAATTAACTATGATGGAAAAAAAGTATCTGATTTTATCGAAAATGATGTGATTACTACGCATCCAAAAGATTCGATTGTCGATGTATTAAAACTAGTTGATGAAAATAAACTTTCGACGATGCCAGTTGTCGATAAAAATGGTATTTTAAAAGGATTAATCACCAGAAGTAGTTTAATCACATCGCTCAGTCAACAATTTTTAGAGGAGGAAAAATAATGGAGTTTTGGAATTATTTAATCGACAATCATAGTGAAATTATTTCTCTACTGATCGAACACATTGAATTAACTTTTCTATCAGTAGGACTAGCTGTATTAATCGGAATTCCACTAGGAATATTGATCAGTTATATTAAGCCATTAGGAAAACCAGTCTTAGGATTAACCAATGTTGTTCAAGCTATTCCTTCTATGGCTCTCTTAGGTTTTGTTATTCCCTTTTTAGGAATTGGTAGTAAACCCGCTATTGTCATGGTAGTTCTTTACTCATTACTACCTATTGTTAAAAATACCTATACAGGAATCAAAAATATTTCGCCACAAATCGTAGAAGCCGCGAAAGGAATTGGTTTAACGAATTGGCAAGTACTAACTAAAGTACAAATTCCACAAGCCTTACCTATGATCATGGCCGGAATTCGTATTTCTAGCGTTAGCGCAGTAGGATTAATGACACTTGCTGCCTTTGTCGGTGCTGGAGGTTTAGGTTATTTAGTATATGCGGGAATTCGCTCTACTAATAATATTCAAATCTTAGCTGGTGCTATTCCTGCTTGTTTACTAGCGTTAATTATTGATTATCTCGCATCACTCGTCGAAAATTTAGTTACCCCTGCTAGTATGAAACAAAATACCAAAAAAAGCTTTTTTAAAAAGCCCATTGTCCAAAAAGTTATTCTTTTCCTATCAATTATACTCATCATCTTAATGATTATCTTTAACCACATAGATACTACTAAAAATGAACGAGAAATCACAATCGGAAGTATGGACTTTACGGAACAAGAAATCTTATCTTA
This sequence comes from uncultured Mycoplasmatota bacterium, assembly GCA_900543675.1. GTDB lineage: Bacteria > Bacillota_I > Bacilli_A > RF39 > UBA660 > Alloscybalousia. The sequence goes on along the minus strand of UQRY01000025.1, from coordinate 5,426 downwards.
TATGGTAAAATACCTAGTCGAAGATAACAGTGACATTACTGTAAATCAACGCTTATCCTTAGGCTCTTCTTCTATTGTACTTGGAGCCTTACAAACAGGTGATATCGATCTTTATATTGACTATACAGGAACTATTTACGGAAATATTCTAAAACATGACCCAAATTCCGATGTTCAGGAAGTATACGATATTTCAAAACAAGAATTAAAAGAACAATACCACTTAAATCTTTTAAATGATCTAAATTTCAATAATACTTATACCTTAACAGTAACTCAAGAGACAGCTGAAAAATATAATTTAAAAACCATTAGTGATTTAAGTGTAGTCGCACCAAACTTAGTTTTTTCTCCAACCCTTACTTGTATGGAAAGAAAAGACTGTTGGCTAGGATTAGAAGAACACTACAATTTATCATTTCAAGACATTATACCGATAGACGGTTCACCTCGTTATGTTGCTTTAACCAATAAGGAAAGTGATGTGATTGATGCCTATTCAACAGATGGTTTAATCCAAAAATATAATCTCGTTGTATTAGAAGACGACCGAGAGTTTTTCTTACCTTATCAAGCAGTACCAGTTACAAATAATCGTTTAATCGAAGAGTTTCCAGAAGTAGAACCTCTTTTAGAAGAATTAAGTCACTGTTTAAATGATGAAGTTATCCGTAATTTAAATTACCAAGTAGATGAAAATAGAAAAACACCAAGTGAAGTAGCGAAAAACTTCTTACTAGAAAATGACCTAATTGAGGAGTGATAAGATGAAACTGACGGTTTTATATCGCTATCCTTTAATATTATTACTTGCCCACTTTATCTATATTCTTCATATACCTAGTATTTATAGCTTACCAATCCTTGTTCTTATTCCCTTTAATTATTTAGCCATTAACTACGGAATTAGAAAACCCCTACAAGAAAAAGGAATCAGTTATCAAAATAATTTAGTTAAGCTAATTTTATTTACCATTATCTGTATTAGTCTAATTCTATTGTTCGTTAAAGATAGTTTACGTTCAAGTCTTCAAATCGCGTGGTTAGTCTTCATCACAACCGATATCATAGAACTCTTCCTTATGGTTCCCAAAAAAGAAAAACAAAAAGAAACCATACAAGAAAACATCGACAACTATTTTAAAAAGAAAAATCAAGAAAAATAAACTTTTTTCGAGTGTTTTGAAAAGAAATATAGTATAATCATGAACGAAGGAGAAAAAATATGTTAACAGTTAAAAACTTGAAAAAGAAATTTGTACGATACAACAAGAAAAAACAAAAAGAAGAATTTTATGCCGATAATGGAATTACCTTCCAAGCAAAAGAAGGAGAAATTATTGGAATTCTAGGGCCAAATGGGGCTGGAAAAACAACTCTATTACGGATGATTGCGGGAATTCTAGAACCAACAGAAGGAGAAATTGATTTTGATGGACTAACTTATCAAAACGATGAGATAAAAATTAAAAAAAGTATTGCCTATTTATCTGGTAATACCAAAATCTATAATACCTTCTCTACTTATCAATTACTCAAAATGTGTTGTGATATTTATGGAGTAGATAAAGAAACAAGTGAAAAAAGAATAAAGAAAATCGCAGATACTCTCCATATGAATGAGTTTCTATACAATAAAATCGAAAAACTATCAACTGGACAAACACAACGAGTAAATATTGCTAGATGCATGGTTCATAATCCAAAATACTACATTTTAGATGAAGCAACAAGTGGATTAGATATTATCTCTAGTCAAGTAATTTTAGACTTCATAAAAAAAGAAAAGATAAAGAAAAAAACGATTCTCTACTCAACCCATTATATGGAAGAAGCAGAAAATATCTGTGACTATGTCATCATGATTAACAAAGGAGTCATTATTCAAGAAGGAACACCTGATGAAATTAAAAAGAAAACCAAAACGACGAACTTAAGAGATGCCTTCTTTGCTTTGATTGGAGGTGATCAGCATGAAGAATAATCTATGGAATATCTTAAAAAAAGAATTACGAGAAATGTTCAATGATAAAAAATCATTATCGATGATGTTGATTATCCCAGTTATGATTCCCCTATTAGTAATTGGAATGAGTGCTTTGTTTGAAGCGCAGACTAATAAATCAATAGAAGAATACAATCAAATTGGATTTAATTATGAAATGAGTGAAGAGGAGAAAAAACTTGCTCAAGATAGTGGGATCAGTGTGAACTATTACGAAAACTTAGAAGAAATCGAAAACGCTTATCAAGAAGGACAAATTGATTTATACGTCACGAAAGAAGATAATCTTTATACCATTCATGGAGACGATAATGAAACAACAAGCTATGCAAGTAGTCTAGTAGAAAGTTATTTCAACACTTACAAAGAATATCTTCAAACTGAATACTTAACCGAGAACAACATCGCATCAAACGATGTCATTAATATCATTAATGTACAAAAAGACATCAAAGAAGCAGATAATTTCTATGCTTCTTACATTACCAACTATGCATTTTTATTTATCATCATGGCAATTACTGTATCTGCCACTTATCCAGCTACCGATACAACAGCTGGGGAAAAAGAACGCGGTACACTAGAAACATTACTTACTTTTCCTATCAAAAGTAAAGATATCATCATTGGAAAATTCTTGAGTGTATCCCTCTCTTCCATAATTACTGGATTAATCAGTTTTATCTTAATGCTTATTTCCCTAGTCATTGTTCAAGATATGTTCACGATCTATGAAGGAGCAAATCTCATGTTACCAAGTGCAAGCTTTATCTTTGCTCTCATCGTGATTATCGCCTACTCCTTATTAATCAGTGGTTTATGTATCGCGATTGCCAGCAAATGTAAAACCTTTAAAGAAGCACAAAGTGCCTTAACTCCACTTACTTTCATTTCCTTTTTTCCAGGCATGATTGCTTTCATGATCAACGTAAAAAGTAGCTTATTACTTGCTTTAGTTCCATTCTTAAACTTCACTCTACTATTTACCGATATCACTGCTGGAAACATTAATATCTTAGAAATTGGATTGATGCTAGTATCAACAATAATCATTATCGGAGTAACTCTTTACATCATTATCAAACAGTATAAATCGGAAAAAGTATTATTTAATGAATAAAGACTCGCAATTAGCGGTCTTTTTTATTATCCCTCTTTTCTCATAAACTCTTTAATTTTTCGTTTAGCTGTTGTAGTGTGTACCTTTCCCAACCATTCTTCTCTAGGGCCAAATGACAAAATATCCGTAATAATCCGAACCCGATCCTTGTTCTGTAATATATAATCTAAATTTACTTCTTTATCATTGACGATCGCTCCAACCATTTGATTGCCAATATCAGAATGAATACGATAAGCAAAGTCAATAACCGTTGCCCCTTTCGGTAATTCGATCACTTCCCCTTTTGTTGTATAAACATAAACTTTATCAGAAAACAGTTCCGTTTTTACTTGATGAACAAACTCTTGATTATCAGAAAACATACTGTTAATCTCTACCAATGATTGGAAAAATTGATACTTATTCTTTAACTCTTTCTGCATTTCATCCCGGGCTTGTCCTTTATGAATATCCCAATAGGCAGTTAATCCAAAGGAAGCAATTTTATCCATTTCAAAAGTTCTAATCTGAGTCTGTACTAAACGATCATCTTCTCCAAAAACAGTCGTATGTAAAGAACGGTACATATTAGTTTTAGGATTATAAATATAATCTTTAAACTTATCATTAATCGGATGATATTTAGAATGAACTAACCCCAATGTTTGATAACAATTTTTAATATTATCTACCATAACTTTAAGAGCCAAAAGATCATGAATATCAGATAACTTATGTCCTTCAGTTAAACGCTTATAAATTCCATAAATATTCTTAGTCCGTACCTTAATCTCATGAGGAATTTGTTCATGACTTAATATCTCTTGAATCGTTTGTAGCATCTCCATGAGACAATGCTTACTTTCTTCTTCGACTCGCCACTTAATCTCTTCAATTCGAAAGTATTTTTCTGGATAAAGATAGCGAAGAGACAAGTCTTCTAATTCTGATTTAATTCGATAAGCACCAATATAGTAAGCCAAAGGAACAAAAATATCCATCGTTTCCATAGCGTTTTCTTTTTGTTTGAACTCTGTCTTAAATTGTAAGGTTCTCATATTATGAAGTCGATCAGCCAACTTAATGATAATAATTTGTACATCACTCGTTAAACCCGTAATAATCTTTCTAGTATTCGCTAAATTCTGCGCTTGTTTTGAAGAAAAATTCATTTTACTAATTTTTGTTACCCCATCCACTAAATGCGCAACTGTTTCATTAAAATCAGCACGTATATCTTCCAAAGTGGCCTTTGTATCTTCACATACGTCATGTAAAAGACCCGCACAAATCGTGTCTCGATCAGCATGCATCTCTGCCAAAATATACGCAACTTCAAGCGGATGAGTAATATAAGGTTCACCACTTTGTCTAAAGGTTCCAGCATGTAAATCTTCAGCATAATTATAAGCCTTAGTAACCATATCAACTGCATCAGGATCATATGTCTTGATGATATCTAGTAAATTTTGTAATGTTAACTTCTTTTCCATCTTTACCTCCCAAACAAAAAAGCGTGATGATATTTCTTCATCACACTCCCTATACTCATTATCATTTTTAAAAGGACACAGTAAGAAAACATCATTGCCCAACAGATGATTCTATCAAACACATCAATCATGTCATAACCTTCTCTAAACTCCATAACTAATCCCTTCAAAAAAATAATATATGAATCAAAATACTATTTTTAAAAAGAAAAATCAAGAGTTTTTAACTATTTCATAAGAAAAGTTACCAGAACAAAAGAATTTTCTAAACAACTAACCACCTATTTTATAAAGCACTGCTGTTATCGGAGAAGCTTCGCGATCAGAAGAAGAAAGCGTCAATTCAGTCCCACCTTCTGGAATATCAAGCTGATAAATACTGGTAGCAACCGCCCAACGATAACCATTAACATATACTGATTGAGTATCTACTAATTCTACAGTTCCCGTCGTAGATGCTACATTTAGAGTAGTTTTATTTAATCCCCCAGCACTAAATATTAATAAATATTTACCCTTCTCTTCTACATCCATAAGTAATGTAGTTTGTCCACTAGAAAAATTTTCTAAAGTAAAATTAGCTATCGTATCTGCTTTTCCTGCTTCATAGCCGTTATTATAAACATCCTGACTATCTAAAGTCCCACCACTATAATACCCGGCTGGTACAGTATAAGTTGTTCCATCACTTGGTTTCCAGTTTAATTCTCCTTGATTAGGCATTGTTCCTGTTATCTTTTTTCCATCAACCCAAGCTTTCTTTCCAGATAGGATATCTTCTGGAGTCGCCATATCTTCAGGAACTTCTTCACTCTCTATTCGGTTT